>JAFPCL010000053.1 GCA_017390225.1 Clostridia bacterium | reverse complement strand
CTTCAAAACGGTTTCGTTATGTTTAATTTCAAAATAGGGATTTTCAACAACGATTTCCGTTCCTTGGTTGTCGGATGCCATAACTCTGAAATAGTTCAATACACCTTTTTGCAAAAGCACATCCACATCAAAAACACCTGTATCCCGATCCAGCAAATCCATCCAGCCGCTGGTCCAGCAAACGCCCGAGAAATCCTTCGACATTGCACAATCGACCTTAATCTTGGCAAGATGGATATCACAGATATTGGTCACCTTGCCGATGACATTTACCGTTTCATCGGAAGAAATCGGATCATAGGTCAGGGTGATTACGGCATGATCGGCACTCGTCAATTCCACTTCCTCTTCTACGTCTATTACGCTTGTTGAGGCGTAAATTGCCGCGCCTGCCGCAACAACGGTCATGGGATTTAAGGAGCTGTCCAATGCCACATGAAACACCTCTTCCAGACGCCGACGCACCAACGGAATAAACGTACTGCCACCGACCAGAAGAATCTTATCGAGCTTGTCGGCAGTTATGCCTGCCCCGTCCAATGCTTTTTGGGCAATCCGAATACTTCTGTCAACTGTTTCGAAAATCAAAGCTTCCAATGCTTCTCTTGTAATCTCACATTCAAACTCAATCGGTTCGCCGTTGTCGTCGTCGATATCGAAGATTTCAAGCAGGGCGGCTTCTTTACTGCTCAGCTCAATTTTGCATGCCTCGCAGTCCAATTGAATTTTTCGAACCAAGGACTTTCCGGCACTCGTTGTTTCATCAAAAATCCCGTCAACCTTATACCCGGCTTCGATTAGCTTCTTTACGACGATTTCACGAAACAGGATTCTGTCGATATCACTGCCTCCGAAATAGTTGTCACCTTCGCTGTTTTCAACGGTCAATCGGTTGTCCGTCGTTGAAACGATGGCAACGTCCAAAGTTCCGCCGCCATAATCGAAAACCATCCAGTGCTTGTCCTTTGCATCCGGTTTTGCCCCATAGGCAACGGCGGCGGCAATCGGCTCCTGCAGGAGAATTATATTTTTAAAGCCTGCAAGCTTGCCTGCTTTGTTGGTTGCTTCCGATTGCAGTGTCTTAAATGCGGCAGGCACGGTAATAACGACATTTTCAACCGGCTTGTTGAGCCGCGTCTGTGCATCGTTTCTAAGCTGCTTGAGGATTTCCGAAGAAAGCTCCTCCGGTGCTTTTTCAATCCCTGCAGAAGCAAAAGGAATCATTTTGTTTGTTCCCATCTGTCTTTTAAATTGGATGGCAAGATCTTCTACTTTTTGCGAATTGTATGCTCTTTGTCCAATCAACATGCGTCCCTTTCCGTTGATCAGAACAGCGGACGGTGTGACCGACATTCTGTCGGCTTGGTTTTCAATAATCTCAAAGCCATGGTCATCATCCGGTATTGCCAGACAGGAGTTTGTGGTGCCAAGGTCAATACCGCAGTCAAAAAATTTTTGCATAGTTCCACCCCTTACCCATTATTTTCTCTTGTTTTTCTTTTTCTTCTTTTTCTTTTGATTCCGTTTTTTATTCTTTTTCTTTGCAGGGATATTTTTTGCAGAAGATGCCGTCACTTTTTTTGTCGGTGACACGGCAGACTCTTCTTTGATTTCACGATTTTCCTTCGCTTCTTTAATTTCAGAACCGATAATCACCCTTGCATACTGAATCAATTCACCATTCCGGTATACATAGGGTGCCAAGGTTTCAATGATCATCAGCTCTTCCTCCGGAAGCTCCGGCGCTTCATTGTTGACAACTTCCACTGCCAACCCGGGATCGAATTTAGACCCCAAGGGATCCTTGACCTCAACATTGCACCCTGCGATATATTTATTTATGCTTCGCAAAGCACTTTTTGCCGCCATTTTTCGTTCAGCATTCAGATTATCCAGCCATTTCTCCAATCGCCAGGCGGCTGTTGCCAGTTCTTTTATATCTGCTTCCACAATTGCACCTCCGTTTGCTTCTTAATTTGTTTTCACCTTGACTTCGGAAACAATTCCCTCTATGCTTTCGTTTCCGTTATCGACGATGATATACCAATGATTTGCCGATTTGATGTCAATCGTGTATGGACTTGTCGAAGCATATCCGCCGCTATGGGAATATTCTTTGCCTGCAAGATAGTTTTGATAACTCTGCTGATTGACAAGATAAACAAATGCCGAACGATTCAGTGTCACTTCCGCCGTAATCTTATTGCCCATAGGCATTTGGAAGCCTATATCATGGCAAATATGATTTTGGGCTCTGTGTTTTTTTCTCTTCGTTTGCACTTCTTCATATACAGCCGATCTTTTTTCTGCCGCGGAAGGATGTCCGAGCTTTGCGGCTTTTTCCCAAAATTCCAAAGCCTTACCGATGTTCTTTTCGACACCACTGCCGACATAATAACATTCTGCCAAATTGTATGCCCCGTCGGGGCTTCCGCTTTCACAGGCTTTTTCAAACCAAGCTACAGCCTGTTCGTTGCTTTGGGGCACACCCAGACCATCCCGATAGCAGATTCCCAGACTGTTTTGTGAGCACATATTTCCTTCGTCGGCAGCTTTATGATACCAGTACACCGCCTGTGTGTAATCCACTTCACAACCGCTTCCGTAAAAATAATTATCGCCCTTAATATCCCAGGCAGTGTGCGGAACGTTCCAATCGATAAATTTAATATTCGCTTCACCGAAGGTGTTTTTAATTCTCTGTCTGTCATCTTCCTTGCAATATGTATAGGTTTTATTGGCAAAATAAATGGCATCAGATTTATCGGCACATTTATGAAGAACAAACATAAACTGATAGGTCGCCGTTTTGTATGACTCCTTGATCATTTCATATCTGACCACGTCGGCACGTAGCTCCGTCAACACAGGTTCCAACACCTTCTCTACCGTTTGACAATATGTTTCCCCGCGTTCTCTGATTTGTTTTCTTTGTTCTTCCGAAAGGTTGGTTTCATCAAATTCTCTAAGATACGCCATCGCATCATTTTCTTTACTTTTAAACCAATAAACAACCTTCTCAAGCAGTGTTGACCCCAAATCGTTCAGCTGTTTATTGTCGCACGCCTTGATGTATTTGTGCAATCTTAAAACAGCAAGCAAATCATCGGTTTCGCACAATTGAAGCAGGGGTTTGAAAATTGCTTTTTTAAATTCGCAAAGCATGGCGCCCGGTGTTTTGCCTTCCGCTTCCTTTTCGGAAAATCTGCTACCGAGCAGTTGTCCCGAAGCATCTTCACAAATAAAGCAGTAAAACTCCAGCACGTGCTTCCATGTCTGTGCTGTTTCAAATTTATAATCGCAAAGAATGGCATACATGTAGTTGGCAAGGAATAAATCGTATGTGCCGTATTCCTGTCCTTCTCTGCTCAGCTCCATGCGGTATTTTCCGCTATACCAAGCATAGCAAGCACCATCGTCTGCGAACCAAAACCATTTATGTGTTCTATCCTTCAGCATTGACAAAGCATTTTGAGCAATGCTTAAATCTCGGGCCGGTCTTTCCAGCAAGGCGAGATCGTAGGCAGATTTATACGATTCTAAAGCTTTTAATCGTGCAAGTTTCTTTAGCTTGTCAAGTGCCTGATTCGCATCCTCGTTGGAGCTAACACAAGACACGCCAAGTATTCTATATGGATTATCGAGAAAACAGGTCGCTGCCTTTTTTATATAGGCGTCAACAGAAATCGGGGTGCCGGGAGCGTTTTTGCAATTTTCGATCTCTTTTTG
>JAFPCL010000052.1 GCA_017390225.1 Clostridia bacterium | reverse complement strand
AGAAAGACCGCTTCCCTCTTTGCCGCCGAACAGCTTGATGTTGCCGAAAACTTTCTTCATACCTTCACCGAAGCAACGAACCTGTACGAAACGGGTTTTGATGGTGAAGAAAAGACCAACGCCGACCAAAAGGATAATCAGAATGTAGTCCGCGAGGATTCCGTTGGCTTTTGCCACAAAGCTTAAAATTTGTTCTTGCATGATAAAAATACCTCCTAAAAATTTACATATATTAAAAATAGCTGCCCCAAGGCAGCTAAGAAAACGTAAGGGGATTGTGTGAAAAAACACATACCCAAGGGTGTGTAAAAATAGTGCAGAATGGATGAATCGAATTCTTTTAACGCTTTGCGTTAAAAGACATCCCGAAGCTGTACAAATGTACAGCGAGCGGTGAGATTCATCGATAGTCACGGTGATTATTTCTAACCAAACAAAATTTGATTAAATTTAAAATATAATCAAATTTTTAATAGCCGTGACGGTCTGTGCATTTTTTCACAGCCTCTTTTCCGTCCTTTTGCCTGAGAGATTGGCGATAGCCTTGCACCTTCGGCACTTGCGTGAGAGCAAGCTTCTCCGGAATGATATCAGCACACAGTCCTCGTCGTAAAATACGACCCCTGAGAGTGTTACTCCTTCGGGAGGCTTAAAAAACCGTTTTCCTGCATACCTCGTCTATCGATATTCAATTATCGTTTGACACTATACCACACTTTTTGCGGCTTGTCAAGCTATTTTATGGATGATTTTTGGTTATTATGTGTTTTTACATAAGAAAAAGGACTGCGTGCAGTCCTTTTTGTCGATTATTTCTTTAAAGAGTCCATAAACACCTGCATACGGCGCACGGCTTCCTTTAAGTTTTCTACGGAAGAAGCATAGCAGATGCGAACATGCCCTTCCCCGGCAGGTCCGAAGGCATTGCCGGGAATGACGGCAACATGCTGCTCGCGAAGGAGACGTTCTGCAAATTCCTCGGAGGACAGCCCGGAGCTTGTGATGTTGGGGAATATGTAGAATGCACCGCCCGGCTCGAAGCAGGAAAATCCCATATCCAAAAGGGCGCGATAAATAAACAGGCGGCGCTGATTATAAGAGTCGCGCATATGGATTACATCGCCGTCACATTCTTTGAGTGCACGAATGGCGGCAAATTGACTCTGTGTCGGTGCAGACATGATGGCAAACTGGTGAAGCTTTGTCATGAGAGCAATCAGAGGCTGTGGGCCTAAAGCATAGCCCAAACGCCAGCCGGTCATAGCATAGCTTTTGGAAAAACCGTTGACAATAATCGTGCGTTCATACATACCTTCAATGCCGGAAAAAGGAATATGGGGCGTGTCGGTATAGACAAGCTCGGAATAAATTTCATCGGATAATACAAAAATATCCGTATCTTTTAAAACCTCTGCAATTTCCATGAGTTGCTCACGGGACATGACAGCACCGGTGGGGTTGTTGGGGAAAGGCAGAATCAAAAGCTTTGTCTTTTCCGTGATAGCGGCTTTTAAATCCTCTGCCGTGAGGCAGAAATTGTCTTTTTCCTTACAGGGAATCACTACAGGCGTTGCGCCGGCAAGGCTTGCCAAGGGGGTGTAGCACACAAAGCTGGGTTCGGGAACAATCACTTCATCTCCGGGAGAAACCAAAGCACGGATGGTAAGGTCGATGGCTTCACTGCCACCAACGGTAATGAGTGCTTGGTCTTTGGTGTAATGAAGATCATATTTGCGCTTGAAATAACGGCAAAGCTCCTCGCGCAGTGCGGTGATACCGGCATTGGATGTGTAGTGCGTAAGCCCTTTTTCCAGAGAACGGATGCCTTCTTCACGAATCGCCCACGGCGTAGTGAAATCCGGCTCGCCAATCCCTAAAGAAATCACGTCATCCATTTCTGCGGCAATGTCGAAGAAACGGCGAATCATGGAAGGCTTGATGTTTTTCAGCGTAGGGTTTAAAGCTTCTTCTATCGGTCTCATGAATAAACCTCTCTTCTGTCGCATTGCGGATCAAAAAAGTCAATGCCTTCGTATTTGTATACTTTCAGTACAAAATGTGTTGCAGTGGAGATGACACCATCCAGCTGAGACAGATGCTCGGAAACAAACAGGGCGATATCTTTGATGTTCTTTCCTTCCACAAACACACCCAAATCAAAACCACCGCTCATCAGATACAGATTCTTGACCTGATCAAAGGCGGAGATGCGCTGTGCCAAAGCATCAAAGCCACAGCCCTTCTGCGGCCGAATGCGAAGCTCAATCAGTGCGCTGACATCTTCTCGGTTGGTTTTTTCCCAGTTGATGATGGGACGCCAACCAACGATGATTCCTTTGGATTTGAGCTCTGCCATAATCGTTTCCACTTCGTCTACGGACTTGTTGGTGAGCACCGCAAGTTCTTCCGTGGATAAGCGCGCATTATTTTCCAGTAGTTCTAAGATTTCTTGCATCAAAATCATCCTTTCTCAGTTTTCGAGCAGTAAAAGTGCATTGTCATCGGCGGCAACGATTTCCATAACACCGCTGCGCAATAAAGACAAAGCTTCGGTCTTTTTATTATATTGATACAGATTGCCGGAGATTAAAACATAGCCGTAGCTTTCGGTTTCGGCAATATCTGTTGCCTTGGCAGCGGCAACGGTTTTTAAAGCCCCGTCTTTTAAAATATGCGTTGTTGTGTTGTCATAGACCACAAGAGCGGTATTGTCAAGGGATGCCAAAGGAATCAAACGATCCTGATACAGCTCTTGGAGCTCCATCGTATCCAATGAAAGGGCATAAAGACCGGGCACGGTATAACCGGAGAAATAAAGCTTGCCGTCAAAAACATTAGCGGTTGTAGATTGAATCTGCGTTAAGGTTTCCTGCACGCCCGTGCCGATTTCTTCACGAAGAAGCACGCAGAAAATGCTGAAGCCGGAGAATGCAATCTTGTAGTAATAGCCGTACTTTTCATCGGCGCAAGCAAAGACATCCTTGCTGAATTTGAAAGCATAATGATCCGTGCATAAAATGCTTCCTTTTTCCGAGTCGCCCTTGGCATAGACAAGGGGTGCGGTTTTTTGCACAAGGGAGATTACGTTGGTGTCAAAGATTTCTGCTTTATTATCGGCATATTTATAAAGTGTGCCGCTCTGGATATAGTATAACACATGATCCAAAAGTGCAAAATCCGATACATTTTCGGCAATAATCACATCATTTTTGTATAGACGATTGCCGCTACCGATGTAGTAAACACTGCCGGAAGCATCTCTTTCTGCGGCACGTGTCAAGGCATCGGAGGGACCGAAGAAAACGGGAACGGCAGTATTCTGTGCCGGGGTGTAAGAAACAAAACGGAATGCGGGGGCAGGATTGACGGTGATGGACACCGTGCGGGTTTTATCCTCCCAGCCAACGGTGCAGTTTAAATTCTCGCTGATAAAACGAAGCGGAACATACACACGATCGGAAAGAATCTGTGCCGGCACATCCGGTGTGGTGACATTGGAATAAATCAGCTCAAAATCGGAAAAAGCATCGGCACGGCTGTAAACTTCTGTTTTTGCCGTTCCGAGATCGGGGCTAATGAATAAAATCGTGCGCTTGTTGCCTGCATCACGGGAAACAACGGCTTCGCGGGTTTCGTCATCCCAGTAGGTGTTGCAGGACAGAAGGTCGGCAACGGCACGGATCGGCACCATAGTGCGGCCTTCTACAATGGCAGGCTTTGCATCGGAAAAAACGGCGGCGGTGCCCCCCACCTTTACCGTGATATCACTCGCAATGGCACAGACAGCAAAAGCAAGAATACAACAGAATAAAAGGGCTGAAAAACGGATTTTTTTCATAAGGGCACAACCTTTCTTAAAATTTATCTACTCTAAATTATAAACGAAAACAAAAGTATTGTCAAGTATTCTTCGAACTTCTTCTCCACAGGTCATGAATATGCAGGGCATGGTCGGTCAGGAATATAACAAAAAATCGAAGCGGAAAGGTTGCGGCGGCATTGAAGATTCGCTCTGTCAGAATCGCTTTTATACCGCGGTCGCCATACATAAGTGAAAAACAAAGCGTCATGCCGAAAAGATCGACCACAAGAAGAATAGAGAGACAGCAAAGAAAAACACAAATGGGCGAAAGTCTTTTGCGGCAGAAGAACAGACCGAATAAAAAACCGAAAACGAGCTTACAGACCGTAATCGGAAAAAACAGGGGCTGTCCCGAAAGCAATGTGCCGAGCAGGTCGGCAAGAGTGTATCCTAAAGCGCCGCCTAAGGGACCAAAAAACACACCGGCAACAGCAATGGGCAAAAAGCCCAGCTCCACACGGGCGGTCGGCCCGATATTGATAGACGTGAAGACACGGAGCACAACGCTCATGGCAACTAAAAGCCCCAAAAAGACCATGCCGCGAATGGTAAAACAGCTTTTCATGACTTCTTTGGAAAAGCAAAGCTTTACATGGGCAGGCACGGCTTTGATGCCGGCTTTCATTCGAGGGCCAAGGGATAAAAGATTTTCTTTCAACAGTTTTCCAAGCGTTTTCATAAAAAAACATCCTTTCTGCAGTTCGCCACAAAAGGATGCTTTCGTATTCTCTTGCAGCAACGGAATGCGGCTGCCAAATCGCAAGTCTTTCGACTGTTTCGTAGAAAAGACAACTTCCCGTTCTTTTCTCACTGGAAGAAGCAAAGGCTTCTAACGCATGGCAACCTACTTTGCGATAAAAAGTATACAACAGCATATTCTTTTTGTCAAGCAAAAAGATAAATGAATTTGATAAAAATTATTTACAAAAAGAAATATATGTTATATAATATAAAGATATACTAATTGTGTGCTGTACTTCGGACACAAAGAAAAAGAGGAAATGTAAATGAAAACCGTGTTGATTACCGGTGGCACACGCGGCATCGGAGAAGCCGCCGTAAAGCTGTTTTTTGAAAACGGCTACCGTGTTGCCTTTGGATATAAAAACAGTCGGGAAAAAGCGATTCAAATGACGGAGCGTTACCCCGGCACGATTGCCATAGAAGGAGATTTATCGCTTTCGGGGACAGGGATTCGTCTGGTCGAAGAGACGGTTGCCGCCTTCGGGCGCATTGATGTTTTAATCAATAATGCAGGGGTTGCCCCTCCGCAGGCACTGTTTACGGACAGCGACCGAAGAGAATGGGAGACGGTTGCCGCCGTGAATTTATTTGCCGCCATGGAAACGGCGCATGCCGCAACGCCATATATGGTGCGGCAGAAAGATGGCGTGATGATTAATATTTCTTCTATGTGGGGGTTGACAGGAGCTTCCTGTGAGGTGCTCTACAGTACCGTGAAGGCAGGGCTGATTGGTTTTACCAAGGCACTTGCCAAAGAGCTTGGCCCGTCAAATATTCGGGTCAACGCCGTGGCTCCCGGGGTGATAGAAACCGACATGAATGCCCATTTGTCTGAAGATGATATACATGCTTTGGCAGAAGAAACGCCGCTTTGCCGCATCGGAACAGCGGAGGATGTGGCAAGAACGCTTTTGTTTTTGGCAAGTGAAGGCGGAAGCTTTTACACAGGACAGGTACTCTCCCCCAATGGCGGATTTGTAATATAGAAAGGTTTTGATACAATGAGATTTATACTGGCATCCAATTCTCCTCGCAGAAAAGAGCTTTTGGAGAATGTGCATCTTGATATTGCCGTAGAGCCTGCCGATGTGGATGAAAGCGGCATAGAAACACCTGTGCCTTCCGTGTTGGTAATGGAGCTGGCAAGCCTTAAAGCGGCAAATGTAGCGGCAAGGCATAAAAAAGAAGATGTGCTCGTCATCGGCGGTGACACGGTCGTTGCCGTAGATAATCGGATTTTGGGGAAACCAAAAGATGAAGAGGAAGCAAAAGCATTTTTAAAACTGTTGTCCGGCAGAAGTCATGAGGTATATACCGGCATCGCTGTTGCCCGTCCGAGAGATGGAAAGGTGGATGCGGTTTTTGAAAAAACCACCGTGCGGTTTCGCACACTTTCGGAAGCTGATATTGCGGCGTATGTTTTAAGTCGTGAGCCAATGGATAAAGCAGGAGCATACGGCATCCAGGGGCTGGGCTCTTTATTGATTGAGGGCATCGACGGTGATTATTTCAATGTTGTCGGGCTTCCTGTTTGCCGTTTGGGACAGCTTCTTCGGGAAGAATTTGATGTGGAGCTTTTAGCACCGCCATTTTAAAGAGATGAGGATAGCAAATTGAAAAGAAAAAGAGGACTTCAAAATACAATCATTATATTGACTGTCGTTGCACTTTTGTTTATGGCGGTTTCTTTTGTTGCGCCCAAAAACAGTGTAGTCGGCAACATTGTCGGCATTGTGGTCACGCCGGTGCAGAAGGTCTTTACCGGAATCGGCAACGGCATTGTGGGATTTTTTAACTATTTCGGCTCTGTAAAAGAGCTTCGGGAAGAAAATGCCGTGTTGACGGCGCAAGTGGAGCGTCTTGAAAATTCCACACGGGAGCTACAGTCTTTGCAAGCGGAAAATGCACGGCTGACAACGCTTCTTGCCATGAAAGAATCCTTGGAGCAAAAAGGCTACGATACCGTCGGGGCGCGCATTGTTTCTTCCGATTCGCAGTTCTGGTTCACCAGCTTTACCGTGGATCGCGGCTCGAAAGACGGCATCGACCTGTTGGACGTTTGTGTCACCGAAGCCGGCGTTGTGGGATATGTGAGTGAGGTTGGACTCACTTGGGCAAGAGTAACCGCCATTGTGGACAACGAATCCTCTGTCGGTGCGTCTGTCGCACGAACCACAGATAAAGGATTGGTGGAAGGCAATCAGGATCTCACCCAGAGCGGATTGGTGCAAATGAACTATCTGTCTTCGGAATCTTCCGTAGTTCCCGGTGATTTTGTGGAAACCTCCGGCTTTGGTGAAATCTATCCCCCGGGGCTGATGATTGGTAGAATACGGGAAATCACCACCGACGAAACAGCACTGACCAAAACGGCTTTGGTGGAAACGGCCGTGGATTTTGCCAATCTCAACGAAGTTTTAATCATTAAAAATGCAAAGCAGGAGGAATAAAAGATGCGATATATCCTGCGAGTTCTCTTATTTCTGATCGTTATCACGTTGGATACAACACTGATGCCCGCTTGTGCCATCGGCGGCGGATTTCCTTTGTTGTCGCTGGCTTGCGTGCTCTGTGTTGCCATGATTGGCGGACCGATGGAAACGGTCATTACCGGCGCGGCGGTAGGCGCTGTTCTGGATTTATTATATCAACCGATTTTCGGGCTCAATATGCTTCTTTATATGTACATTGCATTGGCGGTCTGGGCGGTGTATCAATATGTATACACGAAAAATGTTTTTATGGCATGCCTGTATGCTTTTGTCGGGACGTTTATTTATCAAGGGCTGTATGCCTTATTCTCCTTCCGTATTTTCGGACAAAGTGTACCTTTTTTCTTCGGTACGCTGATTCGTGCCGCAGAGAATATGATTCTGATGATTCCCCTGTATTTTCTGTATCAATGGATTGCGGTTTATTTTCATAGAAAGGAAACACTATGAATAAATATTTAAAACGCTATATTGTTATATTTGTTATTCTGTTTGTTGTGATTGTTGCTATTGTTGCAAGACTCACACTTTTGCAGATTATCAAAGGCGAATATTATAAAGAGCAAAGCATGTGGCGCTCGCACCAGACGGTCACGCTCACAGCGCCGCGCGGCGGAATTTACGACCGCAACGGTAAACCGATTGTGACCAATCAAGCAGGCTACACTGTTTCGTTCAAAAGAATGACGGGGATGGACGACACGGAAATTAACCGCATTATCGTGGAAGTGACGCAGATCATTGAAAAAAATGACGGCGACATCCTGTCGGATCTGCTTCCGATTTCCGACACCACGCCTTACACTTTTTCCGAAAGCATGACAGAGGCACAAATTGCAAGCTGGCGAGAGGAAATGAAGCTCGGGGAGCGGACAGCGGCGGAAATCGTTCAATACTACAAAGAACAGTTCAACGTAGCCGATGATTACACACAGGCACAGGTTCGCCTGATTGTCGGTGTGCGATATGATATGCTGATTCGCGGCTTTTCTGCGACAACGGCTTTTACCATCGCTTCCGACGTTAGCTTGAAAACCGTGACACAGCTTCGGGAGCAAGGAGAACTGTATGCCGGAATCAGTATTGAAACGGAGCCGGTACGAAAATATTTATATGGCAGTACGGCGGCACATATTTTGGGCTACGTCGGGCAGATGAATCAAAGTGAATACGAATTCTATAAAGAAAAGGGATATAAGCCGAACGAATACATCGGCAAGCAAGGGGTGGAAAAAGCTTTTGAAGATGAGCTCCACGGCATCGACGGTTCCAGTGTGATTGAAAGAAACCGCACGGGTAAAAATCTTTCGGTGCTCTCTTCTACCCCTGCCCTTCCCGGCAATAACGTATATCTGACATTGGATTTGGATGTGCAGATGGCAGGCGAAAAGGCGCTCAAGGAAACGATTGACAAGATTTACGCCAATGCACTTGATACCGCTACAACCAAAGGGCTGGATGTGGGCGGCGGCTCCTTTGCCGCTGTTTCCGTCAAAACGGGCGAGGTGCTGGCGTTGGGCTCTTATCCTACCTTTGATTTGAATTTCTTTCGGGAAAATTATATCAAATGGTCGGAAGACCCGATGCGTCCGTTGTTTAATCGTGCGATGATGGGCACATATCCCCCCGGCTCGACCTTTAAAATGATTACGGCCGCGGCGGCATTAGAGGAAAAAACAACGTATGCCTATGAGAGTATTCGTGACGAAGTGGTCTATTATCTGGGCACATACAGCTATCGGTGTATGGCAAATCACGAGGACGTCAATATGGAAAAGGCCATCGGCTATTCCTGCAACTATTATTTTTACGAAATGGGCAACCGTATGGGCATGGAGCCAATCTGGAAATATGCCGATATGTTCGGCTTGGGCAAAATTACGGGGATTGAGCTTCTGGGCGAAGAAGCCCGCGGCGTGATTGCTTCTCCCGAAGGGAAGGAAGCCCGTGGTGATCATTGGTATCCGGGGCATACCCTTCAGATGGCAATCGGGCAGGACGACACCTTGTGCACGCCCCTGCAATTGGCTTGCTACACGGCACAGCTGGCAAACAAAGGGGTGCGCTACACGCCCACACTGTTAAAAAATATCCGCACTTATGATACCAAGGAATTGGTCAGAGAAAACACACCGTTGGTGCGAGATGTTGCAAGCGTGAGCGAATCGACCTTCAACGAAATTCACAAGGGAATGCGGATGTCGGCAACCGAGGGCACAGGCTCGGGCACATTTAAGGATTATGAGATTCCCGTCGCTTGTAAAACAGGTAGTGCAGAAGTTTACACGGGTTCTGACAACGGCATCTTTGTAGCCTTTGCCCCCTATGACGATCCTGAAATTGCTGTTGCCGTCATTGTAGAACATGCCGGAAGCGGCAGTAGTGTCGGTCCTGTCGTCAAAGCAATTATCGATGCCTATTTAAATCCCAAGACCGAAACAGAGCCGGCATACAGAAAAAACACGTTAACACCGTAAATAAGGAGACGTTATGAGAATATTGGTATTTTCCGACACCCACGGGGATGTCAACGGAGCACGTCGTGCTATGAAAAACATTGGAAAATTTGATGCTGTGTTTCATCTGGGGGATTATGAAAGCGATGTGCACCAATTGATGAAGGGATGGGAGCATATTCCTGTCTATCGAGTGCGCGGCAACTGTGATACCATGTCCGATGCCCCGATGGATTTGACAGTGACCTTGGATGGCGTGACCTTCTTTTTGACCCACGGACACAGATACAATATCCGCACGGACAGAAAGCTTATAGCCCAAAAAGCAAAAGAAGTCGGTGCAAGCTATGCCTTGTATGGGCATTTACATATTCCCGACGACAGCATGGAGGACGGGATTCATCTGTTCTCTCCCGGAAGCCCGAGCTATCCGCGCGGTTCAGAGCCAGCCTTCGGCGTAATTGAAATTGAAAACAACAAAGCATCTTCGATGATTTGTGACTACATGATATGAGGTAAAGCATGAAAGAGCAAGAAGTAGAAAGACTCCTTCTGATGAGAGAAAAGGAAAATAAGCTGTTTGACATGGGCTACACTTTAATCGCCGGTGTCGATGAAGCAGGGCGTGGGCCTTTGGCGGGCGATGTGTATGCGGCGGCGTGCATTTTGCCGGCAGACTGCCTGATAGAAGGGCTCAACGATTCCAAAAAGCTCTCCGAAAAAAAGAGAGAAAAATTATACGATGAAATCACACAGACGGCGGCCTGCTGGGCTGTGGCGACAGCTTCGGTTGCAGAAATCGACGAGCTTAATATTTTAAATGCAACACATCTTGCCATGAACCGTGCCATTGACAAGCTGGGCATTCTCCCGGATTATGTTCTGGTGGATGGCAACAGTATGCGGGGGCTTCTTCTTCCCTATGAAACGGTCATCGGCGGCGATGCCTTATCCGTCAGCATTGCGGCGGCATCGATTCTTGCCAAGGTCTCGCGTGACCGCTATATCTGCGAAATGGCGGCACAGTATCCCGAATACGGTTTTGAAAAGCATAAAGGGTACGGCACGAAGGTTCATGTGGAGGCATTAAAGCAATACGGCCCTTGTCCGCTCCACAGAACAACTTTTTTGAAAAAGATACTGGGATAAGAAAGCTTAAAAATAAACGAAAGGGGGAACGAATCGGTGTCGGTGAATGTTTTATCGTTGATTACGAGAATTATATCCTATATTTTTGTTGCGTTGGTTTTGTTTTTTGTGCTGAGCATTATTCGATTGATTTATCTGGATGTGGCGACCATGCGTCGCAAGAAAACGAAAGCCGGCGACAAAGCCTATTTGAAGCTGGTGGATCTTCGTTCCCTTTTGCCGTTTTCTATTGCCGAGAGCTATGTGCTAAACCAAAACAACACCATCGGAAGAAGTGTGGATTGCGACATCTGCTTTTCCGATGACACCCTGTCCTCCCGTCATGCCCGAATCTTTGAGGAAGAGGATATGTTTTATATAGAAGATTTGGGAAGCAAAAACGGAACCATGCTCAACGGTGAATTTATATCCGAGGAGGACATGGTGGAGCTTCGTGACGGAGATAAAATCAGTGTCGGGAAGGTCACCTTTTTGTTTGTGGAAGTTCGGGCAGATCGGGAGGTGTAGCCATGAATGGATGGTTTAACAGGCAAATCTCTATCTATCGCCCGATTTTTTTGATGGCATTTATGATTTTGACGTCTTGCATGGCATACGCCTTGACCCATGAAGCATATCGGGCAGAGGCTTTCATATTTGCCTTCGGATTGTTTGCCGTGTTTGTTTGCGGATTTGGGTTGATTCGTCTTCTTCGGCTGGGCGATCCTTACTTATTTATGATTATATTCGCTCTGATTGTTGTGTCACTAACGATGCTGTTTCGTTTGAATTTTTCCATTGCAATCAAGCAGACGTTGTGGTTTTCCGGCGGCATGGTCGGTTATTTTTTGATTGCCGCCGTATATAAGCACTTGAAAAATCCCCATGCATTGTGGGTTTTGTGTCCGATAATCAGTGTTATACTTTTTGCCGTTACGCTGAAATACGGCAAAGTCGTCAACGGAGCGAAGAACTGGCTATATTTTATGGATAATCGATTTTCCGTTCAGCCTTCGGAATTTATTAAGCTTTTCTATATTTTTGCCTTGGCGGCATTGTTTGCATCGAAAAAGAAGCGCACATTCAAAAGAAGATTAGTTCCTCTTTTGCTGGTTTATTTTCATATGGGATGTCTGGCATTGCAGAATGAATTTGGCTTGGCGGTTCTTTTGTTTCTTTTATATATTGTTATTGCCTACACCGGCGGAAAGGATAAATTTTTTCTGTTTTTAAACGTGGCTTTTGTTTCGGTGGCAGGTGTTTTGGGCTATCGGTTTATTTCTCATATTCAAATCCGTGTTGCCATGTGGCAAAATCCTTTTTCCGATCCTTCCGGCAAGGGGTATCAGATTCTGCAATCTCTATTTGCCCTCGCTTCGGGTGGCTTTATGGGCGTTGGCTATGGAGGCGGAAGCCCCGAGGTAATTCCCGAGGTGTCGTCGGACTTTATTTTTGCCGCTATATGCGAAGAGTTTGGATTGATGGGCGGCATTGCCTTGATTTTATTGTATTTTCTTCTCTTCTATCGAGCGCTTAAAATTGCACTGATGGTCACAACGGGTTTTCATAAGCTTTTGGCGGTGGGGCTGGGAAGCTGTATTGCACTGCAGGCGTTTATTATTATCGGCGGCGTGACCAAGATGATCCCCATGACGGGCATAACTCTGCCTTTTGTCAGCTACGGGGGAAGCTCTTTGGTGTCTTGCTTTATGGCAATGGGGATTCTGCAGGGAATCTCGGCAAGAAAGGAGGAGCTGGCAGATGAAATCGGATAACGGACGAATTCTGCATGTTTTGGTGGCACTGTCACTTCTGTTTCTTTCTTTGATTGGCTATTTGCTCTGCTTTCCCTTGTTTTGGTCGGGAGATTATACAGACAGTGTGTACGATCCGCGCACGCGTGCGGAAGAAGAACGGATTCTGCGCGGAAGCTTTTATGATCGAAAAGGAATGCGCCTTGCCTACAGCGAAAGAGCAGAAGACGGAACACAAGTTCGAAAATATCCTCACGGCAACAGCTATGCCCATGTAATCGGATACTGCTCCCCCATATACGGAAGAAGCGGTATGGAGTTGATATACAATGCGGAGCTGGCAGGCAAAAGCTTCTTTTCCAATCCTTTTTCCGATGCGGACACAGAGCCTATGTACGGCGCAGATGTATATACAACCTTGGATCATCGCTTGCAGGAAAAGGCAGAAATGCTCCTTCGGGGAAAAGAAGGCGCCATTGTGGTGATTGACCCGAAAAGCGGAGCGGTGCGGGCAATGGTTTCAGCACCGTCGTTTTCTCCTGTTTCCAAAGATTTGGAAGAAAATTGGGGCACGCTTTGCACCGACAGCACTTCCCCACTTTTAAATCGAGCCGTGCAAGGAAAATATGCGCCCGGTTCCGTGTTTAAAATCATTACACTTTCGGGTGCCATTGAAGGCGGCATGGAAGGAGAGCTGTTTGAAGACACGGGCGTGTATACGGCAAACGGAAAAGAGATTCGCAATGCCGGCGATAAGATATACGGAACACTCACATTAAAGGATGCCTTTGCACGGTCTGCCAATACGGTCTTTGCAGATATTGCCGTGCGACTGGGAGAAGACAATATGAAAAAACTTTCCCGACGATTCGGGCTTGATAGCGATTTTCCTTTGGAAATTCCCACAGCCATATCTTCCGGCGGAGAGAATCTTTCAGATCCTGCATCCCTTGCCGCCTTCGGCATCGGACAGGACACATTGTCGGTAACGCCTTTATTTTTGGCATTGGTGGCAGGTGCTGTTGCCAATGACGGCGTGATGATGACGCCGTATATCACAGATCAAATCACTGTGCGCGGCTTCTCTGTTATGCGCCACAGTGCTAAAGCGCATCAAACGGTAATGAAGGAAAGCACCGCCCGAACCATACGGGAATATATGCGCGCCGTCGTTGAAAACGGAACGGGCACATCAGCAAACAGCAAACATGCTGTGGTGTACGGAAAAACAGGAACGGCGGAAAATGAAACGGACAAAACCCATGCTTGGTTTGTGGGGTTTGCCGAAAAAGAAAATAAAGAGAGTATTGCTTTTGCCGTACTGTGGGCATATTCGGGCAAAACAGGCGGAGATGTATGCGCCCCCATGGCAAAAGAACTGGTAGATACTTGGTTTTTGGAGTGATACAATGGAACAGTTTTTTGAAAAAGCAAAAGAAAGCGGACTTCAGATTATAAATGCCGCTTGGATCACCAAAGCGGGATGTGGTAAGATTATCACCCATCCGACCCCTTTGAATTTATACAGTGTGACCAAGGCTTTTTTGGCGTTGGCGGTCGGCTTTGCCGTGGATGAAAATCTATTGCGCCTGTCGGATCGCATCGTTGCGCTTTGCCCGGAGCTTCGCGAAGAAGCCGCACCGGGCGCAGAAGAAATCACGGTTTATCATCTGTTGACCATGACCCACGGGCATGGGACAAGCATTTTGATGCCTGGGCAGAAGGAGCGGTTCACGGAAAAAAATTACAGTGCCTATTTTATGCGGCAACCAATGGTATATAGTCCCGGCAGTCGGTTTATATACTGCAACGGAAGCTCCTATACGTTGGGATATGTATTGCAACGCGTTACGGGGATGTCGATTTCCGCCTATCTTGCACCTAGGCTTTTTGCGCCGTTGGGAATTCAGGAGTATTCGTGGGAAACTTGCCGTATGGGCTATGAAACCGGCGGACAGGGCTTACTCTTAAAGACAGAGGATACGCTAAAGCTTGGCGAGCTGTTTTTAAAAGGCGGCATGGGGATCGTGTCTCCTTTTTGGTTAAAGGTGATGTCCCAGAAGCATATCGATTCCGATTGGAACGGAGAAGGAACCGGCGGCTACGGATATCAAGTCTGGATAAACCGTGAAAATCGCGGCTTTCGTGCCGAAGGAACCATGGGGCAATTTGTTTGGATTGATGAAAAAAGATCCTTTGCATTGGCAGTCAATGCCAAAGAGCCGCGATGCGCCTCGGGAAATGAACCCTTTTATGAAATTGTCAGAGAATTCTATGAGCGGATGTAAAAATAATTGTTAATAAATATTTAACAAAAACGTCTTGCAAAATATATAAGTTTACGTTATAATAAAATCTGTATACTTGAAAGGAGAATTAAAAATGAACGATAATTTTGAAAACAATTTTGAAAACGAACCCGAAATGCCCGAAGCTTCCGAGGCTTTTGAAGCACCTGAAGTTCCCGAAATGCAGGAAGCACAAGAATTTCCGCAGGAAGATGCATGGGAAGAAGAGCCCGAAGAAAAGCTGTATGACGACATGGAAGATGCTTTCCGTGAAGAGGATGCTTCGGCTATGTATGGTGATGAAAACACCACCGAAGTTTTTGACAAATATCCCGATATCCCGGCAGAGCCTGCATACACAAACGGAAAATCTACAAAAATTGTTGTCGCTGTTCTTGTCGCTGTTTTTGTTGCCGTTATTGTGATTATTGGCGTAATCGGCATTATGATGTTCGGTGGAAAATTCAAAAGCAGCGATATGGGTGCCGGCAACATCTCTAATATGTCCTTTATGACAGTTTCCGGTGATCACACTTATTATATCGAGCCGACCACCTATGCCCTTTGCAGATTCACCGACAGCCCTGTGAGCGCAGAACTGGCAACAGCAGATCCTGAGAACAATCCGGCACTGTTTTTGACCGATATTGATGGTAGTTTATATTATGTGTCCATGCTCAACGGCTGCTTTATGCGTTATGTGGACGGCATGAACGATGAAGTTGTCATCAGCGGTCAGTGCTACTATCCCACCTATGTGGACGGAACGCTGTACTATCTGAGCCTTACGGATTATCTGGTCTATGCTGTTCCTGTTACGGGCGGTACCTTTGGTGAAGCAACGCCGATAACCCAAACCCAAGCATACTATCTGAACATTTATGAAAACACCCTTTACTACATTGATGCAGTCGAACAAATGCTGTATGCAATGCCTCTCGACGGCAGTGCCGATCCCGTTCAGGTCAGCACTTCGCAGATGAGCTATATCAACATTGCTGATGGCTACATTTATTTCATGCGCTATCCCGATGAAGCACAGACGGTTTCTCCCGCCCTTTGCCGTATTTCCGTTAAAGATTACAGCACGGAAGAAGTAATTGTGGATAACAGCTACTGCATCTACAACAACTACGCTGATGGTTATATTTACTATATGAGCTATGTTCCCACCGAAGATGAAGAAGCCGCCGCTTCCATGGTTTATCCGCTGTACTGCGTGAAAGCCGATGGCAGTGAAGCTCCTTATCAGGTTTCTCCCGAGCAAGGTCTTTATATCCACATTATTGATGGATATGTATATTATCTGACACTGTCGGAAAACAATGTTGCCACATGGAAGCGTCTGCCGCTGGGTGCTATCGACGAAGACGGCACAAAAGCAGAAATTTTACCCGGACAGGAGCTCCTTCCCTTAACGGATGAACCCTTTGCATTAGAAGATCTGTTGGGTGAAGAAAACACAGGCGAAACAGAAGCCGAACCCGAAGAAGCTGTAGAAACAGAGGAATAAGAATGACAAATAAAGCAAACGAACCCGATGCAAGGGAAGAATTGAAACAATCCTTGTTCGGAAAAAAGAAGCACACGCTTGCGGCGATTCTGATCGCCGTGTGCGTGATTGCGGCAGTCTGTGTCGGTGTGTTTTTTCTGACACGCAAGCCGGAGAGCACAACAGGCACAACGCGCACATATGCCTATGATGCAGGCGCCGGCAATTTCTCCATGGAGTCCTGTGCGATTCGAATCAAAGATACGGTGTATTATATTGAACCGACCAAAGGCGCTTTGTGCTCCATGAAAAATCATGTGGCCGCTTCTGCCAAGTGCCTTTCCGAGAGTAAAGTGCTGTTTTTGACCAATGTAGAAGACAAGCTTTATTATCTCAATGCAGACACCTACACCTTTATGGAGTTTGTTGACGGCAAAAATGATAAAATCGCCATTGCCGATCCGTGCTACTATCCGTATTACTATAAAGGAAAGCTGTATTTTATCAACGCTTCCGATTATATTGTCTATGTTTCGGAATATAAAAACGGAATTTTCCAGAAGCCGAAGCCTGTGATGGAAAATATCCGGGCATGCTTCAGTCTTCCTTTTGAGAATCGGTTGTATTTCGTTTCCTTCGACGATTTTTTGCTGT
>JAFPCL010000051.1 GCA_017390225.1 Clostridia bacterium | reverse complement strand
TGGCATCAAGTAAAGAGAAATCCGCAAAAAATGCGGATTTCTACCAAAAACAATATTTTTTAGATAAATAATTGTTTTATAAAGCGAATAAATGCTTTATTTCTGCCATGAAACGGTCCGTGCCTTTTTTTACATCCCCTTTTCATGTCACTAAGATATACCCCTTTATATAGGGTAAGTCTTTGTGGATTCAATTAGTCTTCGTCGTCGACTTCTTCGCAGTCGCAACCACAGCAGTCGCAATCCATGTCGCATTCCAGCGGAATGGGGGCGTTGCAGTTGGGGCATACAAGATCGCCGTCGTCATTGATGGCTTCTTCAAAGTAGAAGTCTTCGCCGCATTCGGGGCAGATGCAGAAATCATCTTCATCATCGTCGAAGAAGAAATCGTCGTCATCGTCCTCGTCATCGTCGTCTTCATCATCATAGAAGTCTTCTTCCAGTTCGGAGAGATCTTCATCGATGTCGTCGACCTGGTCAACCAATTCATTGTGCGCATCAACCAATTCGCAGATTTCATCGTTCATGGCATCCAGAACATCGAGCATCTGCGCTAAAACTTTAGCTTCGCCGCTGTTCTGATCCAGGCTCATGCCTTCCATCATGCCTTTGATATACGCAATTTTCTTGGATAATTCTTTCATAATCAAACACCTCCGTTTAATATGTGTGTGAATAGGGAACGGCAAAAATTATGCACGTTCCATGTAGTCGCCGGTACGGGTATCAACACGAATCTTGTCGCCTTCGTTGATGAAGAGCGGAACATTCAGCGTGTAGCCGGTTTCCAGCGTTGCGGGCTTGGTTACGTTGGTAGCCGTATCGCCGCGGACACCGGGTTCGGTTTCGGTAACGGTCAGCGTAACGAAAGTTTCAGCCGGATCAACGGCAAAGATGTTGCCCTTGAAGGAAGAAATAACAACGCTGTCGTTCTCACGAATGTAGTACAGAACATCGCCCAAAACATCGGCAGAAAGAGGAATCTGCTCGTAGCTTTCGGGATCCATGAAGTAGTGAAGATCATCGTCGGAATACAGATATTCCATGGTCTTCTTTTCAATGTGGGCTTCCTGGAACTTTTCAGTGGGGTTGAAAGACTTTTCAAGAACACCACCGGAAATGACGTTCTTCATCTTGGTACGAACGAATGCAGCACCTTTGCCGGGCTTTACGTGCTGGAATTCAACAATACGATAGACGTTGCCGTCGTACTCAAAAGTAATACCATTTCTAAAATCACCTGCGGAAATCATGGGATAAAACACCTCCGAAAAAATTTGCTTTCGCATTATCTTATATTCTACACTATATTCCTGAAAAAGGCAAGTGTTTTTTTATTTTTTTACAAGTTTTTTGCAGATTTTTCGAGCAAAGGCTCTAAAAGCTCCATGGTTTGCACTTCGATAAAGCGGCAAACCTCTTTATTTTTCACGGCAAATTGCATGGCACGGGTGACCGCACGGACAAATTCCTCGTTCAGATTCCGAATATCGCCGGCGGCAAGAGGGCAAAGTCCCTGTGCGCCGCGCGGGTCTAAAATGATTGAAAGAGCCCCACCCGGCTTTTTATAGGGAACCAAGGGGAAAATGCGACATCCCAACGGGCGAAGCGCGCGGTCGCAACATCCGCGGCAAGTGTACAGGTACACACAGCGATCAAGCTCCGTGTATAAATCCGTGGGGTAGATTTTAAAGCGATTGTCTGCCATATGGGTGCGATACAGCCGCTCTTCCCGAGGAAACAGATACATCCCTTCACCGGCATCCGTTTCTTCACAGCACTTACTTCCACACAGCTTGCCGCAGTCGGTGGAAAGGGGTGTGGCATCGCCGATCATGTCATAGATTGTTTGATAAAAATCCCGAACTTTCATTACAGCACACGGTCGATAACGCCGTAAGCTACGGCTTCTTCGGGGAACATCCAGTTGTCACGGTCGGTGTCTTTTTCGATTTCAGCGATGGTGTGACCGGTGTTGGCGGCTAAAATGGCATTCAAGCGGTCTTTGACACGCAGGGTCTGACGGGTGGCAATCTCAATATCCGTAGCCTGTCCTTCTTTGCCGGACAAGACCTGGTGGATCATGATTTCACTGTTGGGCGTGGCAAAACGCTTGCCCTTGGTGCCGCCGGCAAGCAAAAAAGCACCCATGCTGGCGGCAAGCCCGGCACAGACGGTAGAAACATCGCAGGAAATGCGGCACATGGTGTCGTAGATGGAAAAACCGGCAGAAACAGAACCACCGGGAGAATTGATGTACAGGGTGATATCCTTTTCGTTGTCGAGGGCTTCCAGATACAAAAGCTCCTTAACGACCTTGGCGGCACTTTCATCGTTTACTTCGCCAATCAGAAAGATTTTTCTTTCCAAAAGCAGAGTTTCATCAATTTTGTCTTGTAAAGATTGTATGTTTTCGTTCATGAGTTTGCTCCTTTCGGGGGTCAATTGATAGTAGTATATACTATTTAATTATAATATAATCAAAAATTATTGTCAAGTCATAAAGAAGAAAAAGAAACGAGCCGATAGGGCACGTTTCTTCAAAAAAACTTATTTTTCCCAAATCTTCAGAATCTCGCCGATATACATGCGGTGCATCGGGTTCGTCTCGCTGTAGTTGGATAAAACGGTTTCGTCATGGAAGGTGCCGTCTTTCAAATCGGAGAAGAACATTTTCTTCACGAATATGACGGTGGTTGCTTCGCTGAAATACATTGCACCGGTTTCTTCATCACAAACAGGAGTTAAGCCTGCTTCGGTTATCTTATCGCCGTCCCGTCCGCTTTTTTTGCCCAGAAGCGAAAGAGCAGGCTTGTGGGCTTCATCGAAGAAGCAGAGCGTGTAAATATCGTTTTTTTCGATGAATTCGTAGGTGTAGCGATTGGGGCGGATATAGCAGGTGGCGGCAGGACGGTTCCACATTACGCCCAGCGCACCCCAGCTTGCGGTCATGGTGTTGTAGCCGAATTTGTCGCCGGCGGTAATTAAAAGCCATTCGTCTCCGATTTTCTTGACAGGGGAGAGGACAAAATCTTTGGGATCGATTGTTTGATACATCCGAAAATCTCCTTTCTATAATTGCCAGTTGATAGGGGTTTTGATGAGCTTAATCAAAAGCTCGTTGGTTTTGGAAAAGTGACGGCAACCGAAAAAGCCGTTGTGTGCCGAAAGGGGACTGGGATGGGCGGCAGTCAGAATAAAATGCCGATTTTCATCAATCAGCTCCCGCTTGGCAAGGGCATTTTTGCCCCAAAGTAAGAATATGACAGGGTCTTCTCTTTTATTCAAGGCAGAAATCACACTGTCGGTGAAAATTTCCCAGCCTCTTCCTTTGTGGGAATTTGCTTGTCCGGCACGCACGGTGAGCACAGTGTTTAAAAGAAGTACGCCTTGCTCTGCCCAAGGCGTAAGACATCCGTTTTCGGGGATGGTGAAGCCCACATCCTCGTGAAGCTCTTTAAACATATTTTTTAAAGAGGGAGGCGGGGGACAGCCGGGAAGCACCGAAAAGCAAAGTCCGTGTGCCTGATTCGGCTCGTGGTACGGGTCTTGTCCCAAAATCACCACTTTGGTGTCTTTGTAGCTTGTGGTTTTCAGGGCAGAAAAAATTTTGTGCATATCGGGATACACGGTATGCCCTGCATATTCTTCTTTTAAAAATGCGCGCAGGGTTTTGTAGTAGTCTTTTTGAAATTCTTCCTGTAAAAATAAATCCCAATCATTACCAATGGCGGGCACAAAATCACCTTCTTACTGATAAAAATAATAAATCATTTTTTGATTGACAAAGGGAACACCGTTTTTGATACGGCGAATACAGCCGTTTTCTATAAAACCGTGTTTTTTATAAAAAGAAACCGCATTGCGGCTAGCTTCTAAATACACATAGTCCAATCCTTTTTTTTGCGCAAAGGCAAGCATTTTTTGAAGAAGCGCACTGCCGATGCCTTCACCTTGCCGTGTGTGATGCACAAACAGGCGGTTGATATATCCGTCTTTTTCCATATCGCAAAAGCCGATAATCTGTTTGTTCTCCCGAGCAACCAGGCAATGACTGCCCGAAAAGGAACGGGAAAAGGCATGAAAATCTCGCTTTAAGGGTGCCCAGGCATGAAGCTCCTCGGATGTGTAGGCGTTTTGGCACACATTGTGGATGGTCTGCGTAAATAATTGCATCAAGGCCGAATCGTCTCTGAAAGATCGCTTGGAGATTGTATACATAAGAATCCTTTCACTGTATAAATCTTTCTTGTTACTGTGAATTCCTAAAACAGTAGGCGTAACCGACAAGGTCAAATGCGCCTAAAATCGCTGCCTCAGATGTATTCTATTATGCGGAATGCAAGATGCTTTCCGTCGTTTTCTGTTGTGTCCAGGATAATAGCGATTTTAGGTCGAAGAATTTTCAGCAGGTTGATTTTTGTTCTGTCAAGGCAAAAACGCAAGCGAAGGCTTTGTGCCTTTGCGAGCATTTTAACGCAGACAGGGCGGAAATCGGCCGCTGAAAATCGCATTTGAACTTATTGGTTACGTCTAACCAATAAGATAAACAGCGGACAAAGAAGCTTTGTCCGCTGTTTTCATAAGTAATTTAAAAAGTTTATCTGAATTTTCTCTTACGGGCAGCTTCAGATTTCTTTTTGCGCTTTACACTGGGCTTTTCATAGTGTTCTCTCTTCCGGACTTCGGACATAACACCAGCCTTGGCGCAGCTGCGTTTGAAGCGTTTTAATGCGCTGTCTAAGGATTCGTTTTCCTTTACTCTGATTTCAGACACTGTAGTATCCCTCCCCTCGTACGGCATCGGCACATTCAGATTGCTCTAAATGTAACATGCTTATACCAGTATATCATGCCGTGCATACCTTGTCAAGACTTTTTTTGAAAAAAGTCCTAATTTTTTTAAAGAATATTCATGGGAAGCTGCTCGCCGCCCAGAATGTGGAAATGCAAATGCTTGACGGTCTGTCCGCCATGTGTGCCGCAGTTGTTGATCACGCGGTAGCCGTCTTCTGCGATACCTTCTGCTTTGGTAATTTTGGCAATGGCTTCGAAAATTTTGGCAACATACAGGCTGTTTTCTTCCGTGATTTTATTGGCACAGCAGATGTGAATCTTCGGAACAACCAGTACGTGAAAAGCACAGACGGGGTTTACGTCACGGAATGCCAACACATACTCGTCTTCGTATACTTTCTGCGAGGGAATATCCCCGGCAATGATTTTACAAAAAATGCAATCTTCCATGATATTATGCTCCTTTAGCTGAGAAGCGTGGGCACCATGGCCAAAGCTTCTTCGATTTTATCTGCGGGAATACCACCCTGTGCGGAGTCGGGTCTGCCGCCGCCTCTGCCGCCGAAGGCTGCCGTGATGGCTTTGATGATGTTGCCGCAAACAGCACCCTTGGCAACGGCACCTTTGCCGGCGCAGGCAATCAGCGTTGCCTTGTCACCGTCTTTGGATGCCAAAAGCATCAGAAGGTTTTCATCTTTATCACGGAGCTTGTCGCCGGTGCCGCGCATTTCATCAACGGACATACCGTCAACACTACCGGTGACAACGGTGATTTCACCAACGGTTTGTGCTTTGGCAAGAAGTTCACCTGCCAAGTCTTGATTACGTGCTTTCTTCATTTCGTCCAGTGCATGGCGCAGTTCTTTCATTTCTTCCATGATGCCGGCGGCACGCTCGATCAAGCGGTTGGGGGCGGTCTTTAAGATGGCAGCTGTTTCGCTGATGGTAGCATCTTTTTCTGCCAAAAGCTTTAAAACACCGGTTCCGGTGACAGCCTCAATACGGCGAATACCGGCAGCTGCAGAGGATTCGGAAACAATTTTAAACAGACCGACGGCACTTGTGTTGTCCAGGTGGCAACCACCGCAGAATTCCATAGAGAAATCACCCATGGTGACAACGCGGACAGTGTCGCCGTATTTTTCACCGAACAGTGCGGTAGCACCCAATTTGCGGGCTTCGTCGATGGGCATGACCTTTTTGGTGATGGTCAGACCTTCAGCAATCTTTTGGTTGACGATGGCTTCGACTTTAAGAAGCTGATCGCGGCTGACTTCTTCGTTGTGAGAGAAGTCGAAACGCAGTCTGTCGGCGTTGACATTGGAGCCTGCCTGTGCAACGTGGCTTCCCAAAACGGTGACCAATGCTTTTTGCAGAAGATGGGTTGCCGAATGGTTGCGGGTGACAGCCAGACGGGTTTGTTCTTCAACAGCCAAGGACACGGTGTCACCTACGGAAACAGCACCGGAAACGATTTCGGCAATATGACCGATTCTGCCACCTTTGAGCTTCTTGGTGTCGATGACTTTGGCAACAAAAGAGCCGTTTTTCATCACACCGATATCACCGACTTCACCGCCGCTTTCGGCATAGAAGGGAGTGGTGTCTGTAATGATGGTGAGTGTGCCTTCGTTGGCACTGTCCAAAAGCTCACTGCCCTGCACGATGGCAAGAACCTTGCCTTCACAGGTCAGATTGTCGTAGCCGATAAATTCACATTTGATATCTTCGGAAAGGACAGCTTCGTCGGTGCTCCAGCCTTCGCTTTCGTCGGTGTTGCGGCCGGAACGTGCCATTTCACGTTGGTGTGCCATTTCGGCTTTGAAGCCTTCTTCATCGGCAGAAAGCCCCTTGTCTGCCAAAATGTCCTTGGTCAGGTCGAAGGGGAAGCCGAAGGTATCATATAATTTAAAGGCATCAGCGCCGGAAAGCTCGGTTTTGCCTTCGGCGGTTAATTTTTCAATATATTCATCCAGAATCAGAAGACCTTGCTTCAAAGCGGCTTCGAAGCGTTCTTCTTCCAATCGGACGGATTTGACAATGTAGTC
>JAFPCL010000050.1 GCA_017390225.1 Clostridia bacterium | reverse complement strand
ATGTAGTAGAATGCCTTCTTGTCAGCCTCGATGTTTCCACCGTCTGGTGAAGTGAAGCCCTTAGGAAGAGTAGTGAAGTGTCAGCAGGGGAAAGGCATGGATCAATTGGTTAACGATACCCTGCGCTTCCTGTATTGAAAGCGGCGCATGAAAGGTATACAAACCGCACAGGCTGTTGATGCCTGTGCCGGGAATGTTTTTTTCAGTTTGAAGGATGCTTTTTTGCATCGAAGTTAACGTATATTGCATAAAAACCCTTTCCGTTATCCTTTTTTACTTCTTTTTTGTTTTTCGAGGGGGACGTGTTTCTTTTTTTTGCGGTTTCTTTTTTGGAGAAACCTTTGCTTGCGGCCGGTATGCAGATTTTTCTGCGGGGGTAATCAGGCAATCTTTTCCGTAGCCAATCAAATCCTCTCGTCCCGCACGGGTAAGCGCCGATAACACAAGCGCGCGGTTTTCCGGACGGAAATATTGCAAAAGGGCGCGTTGCTCTGCTTTTTCACGAGGGGCTTTGGGAATAAACACGGGCTTTAAGGTGAAGGGGTCAAGCTCCGTGTAGTACATACAAGTCGAAACGGTTCCCGGGGTGGGATAAAAATCCTGCACCTGTTGCGGATGCAATTTTTCAGCCCGCAGATAAAGTGCAAGAGCAATGGCATCGTGTACGGTACTGCCCGGATGCGAAGACATCAAATAGGGAACCAAATACTGCTTTTTATTGACACTTTTGGTTAGCTCATAGAATCTCTTTTGGAAATTCTTATACACATGGAAAGAGGGCTTTCCCATCAGACGAAGCACGTTTTCGGAGCAGTGCTCGGGCGCCACCTTGAGCTGTCCGCTGACGTGGTTTTTCACCAGTTCTTTGAAAAAGCTTTCGTCTTTATCCAACATTAAATAGTCGAATCGAATCCCGGAACGAATGAAAACTTTCTTGATGCCCGGGATTTTTTGGAGCTTTTTCAAAAGGGAAAGATAATCGCTGTGAGATACTTCGATGTTTTTGCACGGATTCGGTGCCAGACATTTCTTTGTGGGGCACAAGCCCTTTTTCTTTTGCAGACTGCATGAGGGGGCACGGAAATTTGCCGTGGGGCCGCCGACATCATGGATATATCCCTTGAAATCGGGAAAATGCGTGAGCATTTCGGCTTCTTTTAAAACAGAGGCGTGACTACGGCAGGTGATTTGCCGTCCTTGATGGTATGCAAGGGAGCAGAAATTGCAAGCACCAAAACATCCGCGGACATGGGTGATGGAAAATTTGACCTCGGATATGGCAGGCACACCGCCTTGGGCTTCATAGCACGGGTGATAATTCCGCTCATAGGGAAGCTCATATACGGCGTCTAATTCCTCTGTTGTCAAAGGCGGCATGGGCGGATTTTGCACAACCACCAAATCGCCTGTTTCCTGATACAATGTTTTTCCGCGCACGGCATCATGCTCTTCCTGCTCTATACGACAGGAAATGGCATACTGCTTTTTTCCTTCACGGGTGGGGCTTTTCACCTCTTCGTAGGACGGACAGCGCAGGTATCCTTTTTTGGGCGAAAAATCTTCTTTGGGAACGGTGTACATTACACCGAGAATGTCTGTAAGTGTGGATATATGGTCACCGTTGTGAAGCCTTTGGGCAATTTCAACGACTTGTTTTTCGCCCATGCCGTACATTAAAAGATCGGCACCTGAATCAAAAAGAATAGAAGGGCGCACTGCGTCGTCCCAATAGTCATAGTGGGCAAAACGCCGCAAAGATGCTTCAAGACCGCCTAAGGCAATGGGAATATCGGGATAAATTTCCCGAATTTTTTGGGTGTATACAATGGCGGCACGATCGGGACGGAAGCCATTTTTTCCGCCGGGGGAATAAAAATCTTCCGTGCGCTTCTTTTTGGCTACGGTATATCGTGCAACCATGGAATCGATGTTGCCGCTACTGACAAAAAAAGCAAGATTAGGTCTACCAAAACGGGTGAAATCCTTCTTTCCTTGCGGTTGGGCTAAAATGCAGACACGGAATCCATTGGCTTCTAAGACACGGGAAACAATGGCAATGCCAAAGGAGGGGTGATCGACATATGCATCACCGGTAACAACAACAATATCGGGTTCAGACCAGCCGCGCTCGCGCATTTCGGCATAGGTAACGGGTAAAAAAGCCAAAAAATCACCTGCTTATTTTTATTGATCTTATTATGACACAGAAAATATGCTTTGTCAATCTTTCTTATGGAACCATGCATAGATTTGTGCCGCTGTTTTTTTATCGATGCCGGGGCAAGCGGCAATTTCTTTTTCATTTTTGCCGCGAATAACGGCTACGGAACCAAAGTAGCGAAGAAGCGCCGCTTGGCGTTTTTCGCCGACACCGGGAATGGAGGATAAATCGCTTTGGGAAAGCTTTTTTTCTCTTTTCTTTCGGTGCGTGGTGATGGCGTAGCGATGCACTTCATCCTGCATTGCCGTGAGGAAACGAAACAAGGGACTCCCGGGCGTGACGGAAGCTTCGTAGCCGCCTACATCCGTGACAGCTCGTGTGCGGTGCTTATCATCTTTAACAAGACCAAAGACGGGGATGGAAAGACCAAAGTCTTTCATGACTTCTTCACAAACGTGAACCTGCTGTGTGCCGCCGTCTATCAGAATTAAATCGGGAAGAAGAGCAAATTTTGCATCATCTTCTTCCAATGTTCCTTGAATCAAAGCATCGGTTTCTTTCTCTGCATGAGAAAAACGGCGAAAGAGCAGTTCTCTTTGGCTGTCGGTATCGCCTTTATGGTTGGTTAGATTGAATTTACGATAACTCTTTTTATCCGGCTTTGCCCGATCGTACACAATCATGACACCAACGGTATCGGTGCCGGATATGTGCGAAATATCATAGCTTTCAATGCGAAGAGGAGTGGTGGATAGCTTCAAGGTGCTTTTTAGTTCTTCCAAAATGCCGTTGTTTGCGGTTTTGGAAAGTTCTGAGAGCTTGTAATCCTGCAGAGCTTTTTTGGCATTGCGAAGCCCTAACTGCAACAAATCTTTCTTTTCGCCTCTTTGCGGAACGATAAGGCTGACTTTGCTTCCTCTTTTTTTGGAAAATTCCTCTTCCAAAAAAGAAGAATCGTCGGGAAGGATGCTGACATAAATCGACGGAGGAATTTCTTGCTCCGCATATAACTGGGTGAGAAAGTTGCTCATGAAGACACTTTCATCCATTTGCGAGGTTTGCGTAAAGGGATAGGTTCTGTTGCCCAAGAGGAGTCCACCACGGATATGAAAAACATAAACACAGGCATCGCCTTCCGAGAAAACGGCGGCAATCATATCCATGCTTTGTCCGTCGGCGGCAGACACCAGCTGCTTGGAGGACAAGCCTTTGAGCCCTGCAATTTCATCCCGAAGCACTGCGGCACGTTCAAATTCCAGATTTTCTGACGCAGAAAGCATTTGCTCTTCCAGTTCTAAAATCAATTTCTTTTGATTACCGCTTAAAAAAGAAATCACGCCTTCTATCTTTTTGGCATGCTCCTCGGGAGAAACGGCGCCGGAACAAAGGGCATCACAACTGCCCATGTCGTGATATAGGCACGGACGGTCTTTATTCATATCACGGGGGAATTGCTTACCGCAGTGGGGCAAACGAAAAATCTTTTTCAGAATGCGCACCAATTCCTTGGCGGACT
>JAFPCL010000049.1 GCA_017390225.1 Clostridia bacterium | reverse complement strand
GCCTTGCTCTTCATTCTTATTCATTCCCCGAAAAAGAAGATTTTAATACAATTGCCTTAGAAATTTTAAACAAAATTCAAAAAGTTTTATTGGATGATACACTTTCCGACTTCGATATTGTAGAAAAAATCGTATATATTTTCGAGGAATATGAATTGGATTGCGGCGGATGTCATGATTTTTAAACTTACGCCATTCATTAAAAAGTTTTGCCAAAAAAACAACTCAATAAAAAAGTTGCGGTTTTTCGCCGCAACTTTTTTCATTATTCGATTTCCGCTTCCGCAATCCGCACGCAGAAGGAGCTTCCGTAGCGTTGGGGAACAAGCTGTACCGTGAGGGTTTCTCCCTCTTGGGTGAACGCCACGGATTCTTTGTTGTCCATCCAGCGGACAGATTTAATTTTCTCCGCAATGCCCTCAAAAACACTACTGCCATCTTCGGCTTTGGTAACCGTGACGTTTCCGTCTCCGGCAATGCCTCTTTGCATGCAGACAATGTATAATTTACCGTTGCCCTTCAGGATAAATTCCGATCCTTGGTCGGCACGATAAGGCTTGGTGTTATATAGTGCTTCCCCGAATAAATCCGTCCATCTGCCAATCAAAAGAAGAAATTCTTTCTGGATAGGCTCAAATCCGCCGTCAGCACAAAGCCCGATATTTAATAGATAGTTTGCTTCTGCCTTGCGGCACAGACACAGATGCTCAATCATGGTGGCAGGCGATTTGTAGTTAAAATCGTTAACCGCGATGCCCCAGTGATCGTTCATGGTTTCGCACATTTCCGCCGCCACATATTTATCCAGTGCATGGCGGTTGCCGTTTGTAGGACAGCCCTGTTCAAAGGTCACGGAGTCGATTTCGGGATGCCCTGTTTTGCCGCGGCTGTCGAGCCCCGTGTTGTTGATAATCATAGCTTCGGGCTGCAATCTTCTGATCATACCGTAGAGCTTGTCCTCCTGCCAATCGGCATCGGGCTTTGACCAGTTGCCGTCAAACCAGATGCCGCCGATTTTCCCGTAATTCGTGCACAAAAGCTCCACACTTTTTCGAAGATATTCCAGATATTTCTCAAAATCCTCGTTAAAATCCGGATGCATCCAATCCAGTGTCGTATGGTACAGCATGGGAAGCAAATCAAATTTTCGGCAAGCATCGCAAAACTCGGCGATCAGATCCCTTCCGCAAGGCGAATGCATGACATCAAATTCACTCAGACCTTTGGTGTCAAACAGTGAAAATCCGTCGTGATGCCGTGTGGTCAGTGTGATATAACGGCAACCTGCCGCTTTGGCGGTTTTTGCAATTACTTCCGCATCAAAATCTTTGGCGGTAAATGTATCCATCAATGGCTTATAGGCTTCGGGCGTCATATTCTCCATATGATACACCCATTCCCCCCGACCGATCTCGGAATATAATCCCCAATGGATGAACATACCAAAGGCTCTTTTTTCAAAACTTTCAATGTATGGAAATATTTTCTTCATGATTTACACTTCCTTTCGGTTCTATTGTAACAAAATCACATACAAAAATCAAGCAAATGTTTAATACAAGTAACATTTTTTGAAATATGCTTGACTTTTTTCCCCTTTTTTTATATAATAAAAGAAATAACAAATGATGAAGTAGGTGCCGTTGTGAAAAAATTTCCTTTTCCCGTCATAACCCCAAAAAAACTCCGTCTTTTGGCTTTTGACATTATTGGTTTTTTTATTGCTTTTGCCCTAACGTATATTTTAGATCAGAATTTCTATTTGGCACACCCGTTGGCAGATCATGATTATTTGCATGATCGCTTTGTTTTGGGTGCAATTTTTGTAGGGCTCCATCTGTGCTTCGATGTTTTCTTCTTGGCTTTGTTCCGGCTGTACAGCAGCATCTGGAAATATGCCGGTCCCGATGAATTGATTCGCGGCATCTCCGCCATATTCATTTCTCGTTTTGTTGCACTGTTTGTCTATATTTTGTCTTGCAGTCTGTACTACGAAAGTCATCAGTATGTCAACATTCACGAGTCCTCCATGCTTTTGTTCACATTCCTGTTCTGCTTTGCCGTCATCGGTATCCGCTTTGGTTATCGTTTCTTGCGTAGCATAGTCATTCGTCGCAACATCCGTGCACCACGCATCATGATTGTCGGTGCCGGCAGTGGCGGTGCCATGGTTATGGAATATCTCTACAAGCATGAAGAAGAAGGGCATCCTATCTGCTTTGTGGACGACAATCCCCAAAAAATGGGCTTTGGTATCAACGGTGTCTACGTCAAAGGCACCACCAATGATATGGAACAGCTTGCCCGTGAGCACCACATTGAGCAAATTTGGATTGCCATTAACCATTTGGATTATTCTCGCATGCGCGAAATCGTCGGCAAAGCCACAGCAACCGGTTGCAAGATTCTCACGTTGCCCGATATGTCGGAAACCGATAAAAACAGTCCTGCCTTCCGTATGAAAAAAGTGGACGTGGAAAGCATTTTATTCCGTGAAGTCAAGGAATTTTTAGATCCCGATGAATGTCGCTACTTAAACGATGCCGTCGTATTGGTCACCGGCGGTGGCGGTTCCATCGGCAGTGAAATCTGCCGCCAGGTTTCCTCCAACAACCCCAAAAAGCTTGTTATTTTCGACATCTACGAAAACAATGCATTCGAGCTTTTAAACGAGCTGAAGCGCAAATTCCCCGAGTTGGATGCTTGCATCCGTATCGGTTCTGTCCGTGATACAGCACGTCTCAATGAAGTATTCGACGAATTTATGCCGCAGGTTGTATTCCATGCCGCCGCACATAAGCATGTGCCTTTGATGGAAGATTCTCCTGCCGAAGCTGTCAAGAACAATGTGTTCGGCACCTACAACACCATTTTGTGTGCCGAAAATCACGGTGTTTCCAAATTTGTTCTTTTGTCCACCGACAAAGCGGTCAACCCCACCAACGTCATGGGCGCCACCAAGCGTTTGGCAGAGCTTCTGGTGCAAACCATCAACAGAACCTCCAAATGCGATTTTATTGCTGTTCGTTTCGGTAATGTTTTAGGCTCCAACGGTTCTGTCATTCCGATTTTCAAAAAGCAGATTGCCGCAGGCGGCCCTGTCACCATCACGCACCCGGACATCACCCGTTATTTCATGACTATCCGCGAAGCGGCACAGCTGGTTTTGGAAGCCGGTGCCATTGCCCAGGGCGGTGAAATCTTTGTTTTGGATATGGGCACCCCCGTCAAAATTGTGGATCTTGCCAAGAACCTCATCATTCAGTCCGGTCTTCGTCCCGATATTGATATTCCCATTGAATTTGTCGGTCTTCGTCCCGGTGAAAAGTTATATGAAGAGCTGTCCACCGATGAAGAAAAGAAATCTCTGCACACCACGGCAAAAGATAAGATTTTCGTCACAGAGCCCGTACAGCATGATGCGGATGCATTCTTTGCGCTGATTGAAAGAATGCGCCCCTTAAACAGCCGTGACAGCCAAGAGATTTTAGATATCATTCAGACGATTATTCCCACTTTCCATCATCAACCCAACCACTGATTATGCGTATTTTATACTTAACGACCGTATTCGAAAAAGTGGAGTTCACCTCCACCATATACGCCGATTTAATGCGAGCATTATCCCAAAGCCACAGCGTCACCGTTGTGGCTTTGGGCGCTTGTACCGAAAAGCGCATACAAGACGGCTATCCCGTCTACACGCAAAAAGCTATGCCCTACTACAACACTTCGCTGATGAAAAAGGGCATGGCTTCTTTGTTTTTATCTTCTTATTTTATTCGTACGATGAAAAAGCTCCCCGATTCTTCTTTTGATGTAATTTTATTTGAAACACCGCCGCCCACCATCTGGCGTGCCGTTTCTTTTGCCAAGAAAAAGTTTGGATGCCCGGCATACTTGATGCTCAAAGATATTGCGCCGCAAAACGGCGTAGATTTGGGGATGTATTCCAAGCACAGCCTTGTCTATCACTTTTTCTCCCATGCCGAAAAGAAGTTGTACCGAACAGCAGACTTCATCGGCTGTATGTCGGAAGCCAATGTATCCTGTGCCGCCGCCCGCGGTGCCAATCCCGAACGTCTTGAAATTTTCCAAAACACCATGGAGGTAGGCGAAAAGAAGCCTCGGGGTGATGGGGCAATCCGTCATCGGTATCATATCCCCGAAAATGCCGTTGTGTGCATCTGCGGCGGCAATATGGGACGCCCGCAAGCCTTGCCGTTTCTGACCGATGCCATTGTTGCCTTAAAAGACGATTCTCGATTTTTCTTTGTGCTGGCAGGCAGAGGCAAAGAAAAAGAACAAACCCGCCTTGCAAAAGAGAAATATCATCTTCAAAATGTTTTGATTTTTGATGCCCTGCCCCAACAAGAATACGACGAGCTTCTCTCCGTCAGCGATATCGGGCTGGTGCTTTTAGACCCTCGCTTTACCGTTCCCAACTATCCGTCCCGTATCTTAAAATACATGCAGTACAGCCTGCCCATTGTGGCGGCAACGGATGATGCCACGGATCTTGGTACCATGATTGAAAAACAACAAATCGGGCTTTGGGGCTCTTCCTCCGATCTTTCGGGATTTATCTCCCATTTAACTTTACTGGCAGAAAACCCCGAAATTCGCACCCAAATGGGCGCCAACGGATTTCGCTACGTTTCCGAGGAGCTGTCCGTATCAAAAAGTGTGGAGCTTTTGGAAGGACTCTTCGACGTTCAGGCACGTGCCGAAAGTTTCGGGATGCTGATGCAAAATGCCCTTTTGGGCACACCCGTATCCCTTTCTTTGGGAAAATACGGCATGCATCTTTTATATGCCACGGCTGTTCGCCACAAAACGGAAGCACTTTTATACCCTTCTGTTGCGCCTTTTCTAAAGGATGATTTAAAAGGCACTTGGGAAAGCGCCATGCAGAAAACTGTCATTCGCCAGATCAATATGCAGGCACAGGCAAGAAAAACACTTTTAGCACTGCATGAAGCCGATATTTTTATCATCGCCCTCAAGGGCTTGGTTGCCCTTCCCCTGTATCCGCATCCGGAGCTTCGCTATATGGGCGATGCCGACCTTCTGATTGATGAGAAGGATATGGACAAAATCGATCATGTGCTCCAATCGCTAGGCTATCGGATGACAGTGCACGAAGGACACGAATATGTGTATAACCAAGGGGTTCTGGATTTAGATATCCACACAGAGCCTTTCGGAAATCCTAAATATAACCGTATCCGCTCCTATTTGACAAAAGACACCTGCACCTTTGATTCTGCCGTGGGGGCATATGTTCCACCGCCGACTGTATCTTTATTATATATGATTGCCCACGGTGCCAAAACCTTTTTATCCAAGGGGCTGGGGCTGAAGTATATATGCGATATCGTTCTGATGGTTCAAAAGCAAGATATCGATTGGGAAATGCTTTGGCGTGGTCTTTCCGACATGGAGCTTTTGGATTTTGGCATTTGCCTTCTTCACCTGTGTGAGAAAAAGCTGGGTATCACAAAAAATATCCCCTATCCCCAAGCCCCGAAAGGCACATTGTCCGACCGTCTGTTCATGGACTGCTTCTCCTCTTGGGCAGGGGCGCCGAAATCTCTTGTTCAGTTCTATGCCGGTGCCGCTCTCAGCCAAGGCTTCACCCCAAAGAAACCGGAACCTTTTTTACGCCGTTTGTTTTCCTTGCGCCCTGCCGACAGAGCATATGCAAAAAAGCATCCTGCTTTGATTCCCCTGCTTTGGCTTGTGCACCTGTTTTGTGCCGCTAAAGAGAGACTTTTTCGACTCACGCATAAAAAAGAGATTCATGCCCATACGGCACGGCGCACAGCTTTAGCCAAAAACCTCAAGCTGTAAAAGGAGCATTTATGTTATCTATAGACACCTATCTGCGGGAAATCCGCATAAAAACGCCAATTCCATCCGATTCTTATCTGGCAAAAATCCCCGCCATTGCTCAGCTTATGCAAGGCGAGCTGCTTTCGTTTCCCGAAAAAGTGACGTTTTTCGTCGGCGAGAACGGCATGGGAAAATCCACGCTCATTGAAGCCATTGCTATTGCCATGAAATTCAATCCCGAAGGCGGCACCATGAATTTTTCTTTTTCTACTGAAAGCACCCATTCCGAATTGCACCGATATCTTTCAGTGTGCAAGGGCAAGCACCATAAAGACGGATTTTTCTTGCGTGCCGAAAGTTTCTACAATGTCGCTTCCTATATTGACGAAACCGACCGCACTTCGGTAATGGGCAACCCCATCATTAACAGCTACGGCGGTGTATCCCTGCATCATCAGTCCCACGGGGAGAGCTTTATGACTTTGGTTGAAAAACGCTTTTCCGGGCAAGGCCTTTATATTTTAGACGAACCGGAAGCCGCCCTGTCCCCTGCAAGACTACTCCATCTTCTGTGCCATATCCGCCGTTTGGAAAAATGCGGCTCCCAGTTTATCATCTCCACCCACTCGCCCATCCTGCTTGCTTACCCGGGTGCTTGTATTTATTTACTGTCCGAAAACGGCATTTGCCGCACGGATTACAAAGATACACCCCATTATCGAATCACCAAATCCTTTTTGGATTGCCCTGAGCGCACATTCTCGTATTTATTTGAAGATAATTGATTTTATCTCTTTACAATCTATTTAAAAACTGATATAATTATACTATTATGTAGCAAAGGAAGATGCGAAATGTTCAAAGGAAAAACACTTTTGATCACCGGAGGCACAGGCTCCTTCGGCAACGCAGTTTTAAAGCGATTTTTAGACAGCGATATCGGAGAAATCCGCATTTTCTCCCGCGACGAAAAAAAGCAGGACCATATGCGCAATTTTTATCGCAACGATAAAATCCGCTATTATATCGGCGATGTTCGCAATATAGAAAGTATCCGCGGTGCGATGCACGGCGTTGATTATGTGTTCCATGCCGCCGCCCTCAAGCAGGTGCCCAGCTGTGAATTTTTCCCCATGGAAGCCGTGCGCACCAATGTCATCGGCACAGACAATCTCTTAACCGCCGCTATTGATGCCGGTGTCAAAAAAGTGATTTGCTTGTCCACGGACAAAGCCGCATATCCCATCAATGCCATGGGCATCTCCAAGGCTCTTATGGAAAAAGTCATGGCGGCAAAATCCCGCACGGTCGATCCCGAAAAGACCATGATTTGTGCCACCCGTTACGGCAATGTCATGTGCTCTCGCGGCTCTGTCATTCCGCTGTTTATCGAGCAAATTCGAAAAGGACTTCCCTTAACCATCACAGAGCCGAAAATGACGCGCTATATCATGAGCTTGGAAGAGGCTGTGGATTTGGTGCTGTTTGCTTTCAAAAGCGGTTCTGCCGGCGATATTCTGGTGCAAAAAGCCCCTGCCTGCACCGTTATCGATCTTGCCTATGCCGTATGTGAGCTGTTTGGCGGCGATAAAGAAAAAATCCAAATCATCGGTGCACGACACGGCGAAAAATTATACGAAACCTTGGTTACTCGTGAAGAATTTGCCCGTGCCGAGGATATGGGTGATTTCTACCGTGTGCCTGCCGATACAAGAGATTTGAACTACGGCAAATATTTCACCGACGGTACCCCCGAAGCTTTGGATCGAGGCGAATACAATTCCGACAATGCTAAGCTTCTTACCGTAGACGAAATCAAAGAAACGCTTTTAAAGCTGGAATACATTCAAAATGCACTCAAAGGTAAGGAAGAAAGCTTTGATTGATTCAATTTGTTTTATTACGGACGCATATCCCTACTATGATGCCGACACCCGCAATATTTTTGTCAAACGTCTGATTCGCGCCGTTGCGGATCTCGGCATTTCTTGTTGGGTTATTGCGCCCTTTTTTCCTGTTTCGAAGAAAAAACCGCCGAAAAAATGGACAGATTTATCTCCGAAGCATCGCAATAAAATTCGCATTTTTTGTCCGCGGTATCTGTCCTGTTCCAATAAAAAAATAGCAGGCTTTAATTCCGTGCATCTGACAGAGCATTTTTTCTCGGAAGCTGTCATGCAAACGGTTATCAAAGAAAATATCAAGCCCGATGTTTTCTATGGGCATTTCATCTTGCCATCGGGGTTGTCTGCCGCCAAAATCGGAAAAAAGCTTTCCGTGCCATCCGTGTTTGCTTTCGGCGAAAGCACCCTGTCGGGCATTGAAAGCTACGGCTTAGATGCCGTTCGTGCGCTGACACAAGAAATGACCGCCGCCATTGCTGTGTCAAGCTTTAATCAAGAGCGGCTCATCGAAAAAGCTCTAATTACACCCGAACGCATCGGTGTGTTCCCCAATGGGGCGGACGAGACTTTGTTTTATCCGTCGAACAAGCAGAAAGCAAAGGAATCCTTCTCTTTAGCGCCTTCCGACTTCGCTGTCGGCTATGTGGGTGCATTCTCTGCGCGCAAGGGGATGCCTTATTTGCAAGAAATCATGAAAAAAGCACAAAATACCATGGTATTTCTGTGTAGCGGCAAAGGCAATCTTGCACCGCATCATGAAAATTGCAAACTCTGCACCGCTCTTTCCCCGAAAGATATTCCAAGGCTTTTATGTGCCGCCGACGTGTTTGCCTTCCCTTCCGAAAACGAAGGCTGCGCCAATGCCGTGGTGGAAGCACTGCTGTGCGGTCTGCCCGTGGTTGCCTGGGATCTTCCCTGTCACCGTGATATTTTAAATGAAACCAATGCCCTTTTGATTCCCCCGGGCGATACGGAGGGATTCTACCAAGCCCTGTGCGCCCTTCGTGATGATGCGACACTTCGTGCCCGTCTCTCCCAAGGGGCTATCGAATCTTCCAAAAACCTATCTCTCACGCGTCGTGCCGAAAACATCACGGCATGGCTTGACAATATGATTAGAAAAGAGTCTTAACTATGAATATCAAATATCTTCTCCCCCGTCTTGCCGTTTTGGGCGCCGCTCTCATCTGGGGCGGTGCTTTCATCGTAATGAAAGACGTGCTCACATCGATTCCCACCTTCTGGCTTCTCGCCATCCGCTTTTGTCTGGCCGGTGTTCTTTTATCTGCCATATCCTATAAAAAGCTAAAACACATGGATATATCCTATTGGAAAGACGGTATGCTTTTGGGCTTTTTCCTTGCCATGGCATACGGCACACAAACCATCGGACTATCTACCACCACCCCCGGCAAAAACGCCTTTTTAACGGCGGGCTATTGTGTGTTGGTTCCCTTTATGAACTGGCTTGTGATTAAACAGCGCCCACGGATTAACCACCTGATTGCCGCCATCGTCTGCATTTTGGGGATTGGGCTCATCAGCCTCAGCGGCGACACTCTCTCCATCAGCCAAGGCGATGCTTTTTCGGCAATTTGTGCCGTGTTCTTTGCCCTTCATATTACAGGGCTGGATGTGAAGAGCAAAAAGCAGGATATTGTACTTTTGACCATCACGCAATTTTTCTGCTGTAGTTTAGTATGCTTTATTATCGCTCTTTTTACCGAGCAGCCACCCCAAACCTTCACCACAGATATGTTTTTCTCCTTTGTTTATCTGATTCTGTTCTCCACCATCGGCTGTATGCTGTTCCAGGCATACGGGCAGAAAAATGCCGCCCCCACAGAGGTCGCGGTTTTAATGAGCTTTGAATCCGTGTTTGCCGCCATTTTCTCTTTAATGGCAGGCATGGAAGTTTTCAATCCTGTAGTCGTCTGCGGTTTTGTCGTCACCTTTGTTGCCGTCATTATCGCCCAACTGCCGGCGAAAAAATAAAAACCAAATAGAAAGAGTGATCTGTATGCATGAATATTTATGGGAAAGCGAAAGCCTATGCCCCCTCTATCAATCGGACATCCATCAGCCAATCCCCGGCGTGGATTTGTATCTGCATGAAGACGAAACCATCCGCCCTGCCATCGTTATTTTCCCCGGTGGCGGCTATGGGATGCGTGCGCCTCACGAAGGCGACGGCTATGCTAAATATTTTTATGACAAGGGCTATCAGTGCTTTGTGGTGTCCTACCGTGTCGCTCCTTATGCGCACCCTGCCATGCTGATCGACGGCTTGCGCGCTGTCCGCTATGTACGCTATCATGCAAAAAGATTCCACGTTGATCCGCAAAAAATTGCCGTAATGGGCTCATCCGCCGGCGGTCATCTGGCAGTCACCTGCATGACGCATTTTGATGACGCACTTCCCCAAGCAGATGCCATTGATGAAATATCCGCCCGTCCCGATGCGGCGATTCTCTGTTATCCCGTAGTCACCTTGGAAGACTATACCCACACGGGAACGCGGGACAACTTCTGCAATGGACATGAAAATAAAGAAGCACTTTGCCATGCTTATTCGGGAGAAATTGCCGTTTCCGCCGATTGTCCGCCTGTGTTTCTCTGGCATGCAGACAACGATCCTACTGTGCCTGTGGAAAACAGCCTGCAGCTGGCTTCCGCATTGAAAAAAAGCGGTGTGCGTTTTTCTCTGCACATCTATCCCGACAACCGCCACGGCATCGGGCTTGCCGAAACTGAACCGATGCTCTGCCGCTGGCCGCAAGCCGTCTGCGATTGGCTGGAATTCACACTCAGGTAGATGCACCTCTCCACTTCTTCTCTATCACGGACACCCATATGATTGGCGATAAATTTGCACAATGCCATTGTATCCGAACTGAAAAATAAATAGTAAGGAGTTTTAACTATGGGAATCATCAACGAAAAATTCATGCTGAAAAATGAAACGGCGAAAAAGCTGTACAACGATTTTGCCAAGGACTTGCCGATTATTGACTACCACTGTCACCTGTCGCCCCAAATGATAGCGGAGGATTACCGCTTTAAAAATGCCTATGATTTATTTTTAGGCGGCGATCATTATAAATGGCGGCAACTGCGCTCCAACGGCATTCCCGAGGAATATATCACGGGAAATGCAGATGAATACGAAAAGTGGCTCGGCTTCTGCCGCACCATGCCACTGCTCATTGGCAATCCGCTGTATCACTGGACGGCATTGGAGCTGAAAACTTATTTTGATATTGATGCACCCCTTTGTGAAAAAAACGCCAAGGAAATCTGGGATACCTGCAACAAGCTTCTTGCCACCGATGCTTTTTCGGCAAAAGAGCTGATTCGTCGCTCCCGTGTGGAGGTCATCTGCACCACCGATGATCCGGCAGATGATCTTCGCTATCATCAAATGCTCCAAAAAGACGGCTTTTCCACCAAGGTGCTCCCCACCTTCCGTCCCGACAAGCTGATTGGCATCGACAAAGGGGATTTTATGTCATACATCATAGCCCGTGGGCTTGATTCCTATGAAAAAGTTTTAGCATGGCTTCAAAGTCGAATCGATTACTTCCACGAAAACGGATGCCGCCTGTCCGACCATTCTTTGGAGCAGGTCTTTTATGCCGAAGGCGATGCCAAAGCCGTGTTTGAAAAAAAGCTGGCAGGCAAAGCCCTGACCATGCATGAAATCGATATTTTCAGAACCGCGATTTTGTCCTTCTGCGCCGAGCAATACGCCGAGCACGGCTGGGCGATGCAGCTGCATATCGGCGCCCTTCGCAACAACAATAAAAAAATGTTTGAATTGATTGGTGCGGACACGGGCTTTGACTCCATCGGCGATTTGTGCATTGCAGAAAACCTCTCCTCATTCCTGAACAATCTGGAATACCGCGACAGCCTGCCCAAAACGATTTTATACACGTTAAATCCCAAGGACAACTATGTATTAGGTGCCATGCTCGGCAACTTCCAAAAAGCCCCCACCCCCGGCAAAATCCAATTCGGCTCCGGCTGGTGGTTCAACGACAACCGCGACGGCATGGAAGACCAACTGCGCACCCTTGCCAACCTCGGCATTTTAGGCAACTTCGTCGGCATGCTCACCGATTCCCGTAGCTTCGTTTCCTACCCCCGCCACGACTATTTCCGCCGAATTTTATGTAATCTAATCGGCACCTGGGTCGAAGACGGTGAATATCCCATGGATATGGATGCCTTGAAGACGATTGTTTCAGGGATTTGTTATTATAATGCGAAACGGTATTTTGGTTTTTAAAGAGAACATCATGGGGTGTAACCACTAAAACGGTTACACCCCATGTTTAAAATTTATATTTTTTTATGGTTGCAATGGAATCCCGTAACATATCCTGCTGTTTTTGACTCATATGTTCAACATCCGCTTTGATGCTTTGTAAGAAAATATTTGCATTATCCTCTGCAAAATCAAATCCAAATCATGCATCTGCTGATACACAAAGGAAATGAAGTATTTGCCTGTCGGCAAAAATGATGCAACAGCGGTGCCGCCATGATGTTTATTCGCTTTGCGAATAAATGAAGCGAAGCGTTTCATGTGCCGCAAGGCACACTTCATGAGCGCAGCGATATCAATTAAAATACATTTTTTCAGGTTGAATTGTATTGATATCTTGAATATTATATAAAAGTCGCTTATATAATATAATGAAACCGCCGTTAAAGGCGGTTAAATACAAGGGAAAGAAACAAAATGGTAAAAAAGCACCGCTTACAGATTGTAGGCGGTGCTTTATATGTCCGTATTTATTTAATTATATAGCAATCTTCTATCATTACATTATTTCCGTCTAATAT
>JAFPCL010000048.1 GCA_017390225.1 Clostridia bacterium | reverse complement strand
TAACACAGTCCTCCGGCGATACAATACGTGTCCAATTTTCCATCAAGCGATCCACATAGTTTGTCCATCGAGGGCCAAACACGTCCATCGGCTTATTCACCCCAATGGGCAAATGCAGATCGGAAATAGCAAAAATTGCCATTTTTATGCTTTATTCTCCAAAAAGCCGTCGATAACGCCCTTCATGGCTGTCTTGTCACAGACGCCCGTAAAGCGCTGTTCTTTGGCGCGCAGTTCAGAAAGAGAACGCGGAATCTTCAGATCTGCCTGCTTTTTGGCAAGCATCTCCAGAAGAACAAATTCATCCTCTTCCGTGATTTCATCCTGCGAAAGCGCAGAAAGAACACTGCGGTTGAATTTGAAGGGACTTGCGGTGGATGCAATCACGGTTTTGGTGGTGTCTCCCGTGTCTGCCTTATACTGCTGATAGACGTTAATGGCAACTGCAGTATGGGTATCGGGAACGTAAGCATATTTTTCGTAAATCTGACGAATCGTTTCCAACGTGTGCTTATCATCACAATAAGCGCCGTAGAACAGATTGTCGATGTATTCCTTCATGTCATCGGTTACGGTGTACATTCCTTCCGTCTTAAGGCTCTGCATCCAATCGGCAACCTTTTCGGTGTCGCCGCCGGACACGTGATACAGAAGACGCTCCAGATTGCTGGAAATCAGAATATCCATAGAAGGAGAACACGTTGTGTGGAACGTGCGATTCTTGTTGTATGTTCCTGTACGGATAAACTCAGTCAAAACATTGTTGCTGTTGGATGCACAAATCAGCTTATTGACCGGCACACCCATACGCATGGCATAATATGCCGCCAAAATGTTACCGAAATTTCCGGTGGGCACAACAAAGTTGACAGGCTCATCGGGACGAATCTCTTCATTTTTCAGAAGATCGCAGTATGCGGAAATATAGTAGACAATCTGCGGCACCAAACGTCCCCAGTTGATGGAGTTGGCACTGGAGAGCTGGAATCCGCGCTTTGCCAAAACTTCTTGATATTCTTTATCTTCGAAGATAGCCTTCACGCCGTTCTGTGCATCGTCGAAGTTGCCTTCAATAGCAGAAACACCGACATTGCCGCCGGACTGGGTGATCATCTGAAGCTTCTGAATATTGGAAACACCGCTTACGGGATAGAATACAATAATTCTCGTATTTTCTACATCGCAGAAACCTTCCAATGCGGCCTTACCGGTGTCACCACTGGTGGCAACCAGGATCACAACCTCTTTGTCACTTCCCTGCTTCTTCATGGAAGTAGTCAGAAGATGCGGCAGAAGCTGCAGAGCCATATCCTTGAAAGCACAGGTAGGCCCATGCCAAAGCTCAAGAATATATTCCGAATCGGAAAGCTTGTATAAAGGTGCAATGGTATCGGTTTCAAAGCTTTCTCTGTTGTATGCACTGTTCACACAGGAAATCAGCTCATCATTTGCAAAATCCGAAAGAAATCGGCTTAAAACAAATACAGCACGCTGATTGTAGGTCATCTGTGTCAGATCTTGAAAATCCTGCTCCGTGAGCATGGGAATGCTATTGGGCACAAACAGACCACCGTCTGTTGCCAATCCTTTCACGATAGCAGCGGAGGCAGAAACACTGCCTCCGGCGCCACGGGTACTTATATATTCCATAAAATAAACTAACCCCTTAAATTAAAGATATTTGCGCAGTCCCTCCGTCAGATTGTCCTGACTCATGCTGACCGTCATGTACAGCGTGATGTTGAAGCGAGCTGCCAGCTCATCCGCCATTGTGATGAACTTTTCTAATTCTTCGATATCACTGCTACCGACAATTTTTGTGATACTGTCCATGAAAATATGGGTGATATCATAATTGGAAGTTAAAATGCCGGAGAGCAGACCGTAAACCATATCAAAGGAATGGCAGGAGAACTCTTCCGTATTGACAAGACGTACATTGTAGTCCAGGTCATATACGTGTCTGTCACCCTTGTTGATGAAGATAACAGCACCGTGATCTTCACGGACTGCCTCGCCTACAGCTGCAAGCATCGTCTTCGTCTTACCGGAACCTTTTTCGCCAACTAACATTTTAATCATATATGTCGCCTCCTAAATTTGTTTTTCTGTTAGTCATATTATACAACACATTTTTGAAAAATGCAAGTACTTTTTGATAATTTTAACAAATTATTTTAAATTTCTTAAAAACCCTTGATTCTGTCCTTCAAAAGCTCATATTGTGCTTCATATCCGGGCTTGTTTAAAAGTGCAAACATATTCTTTTTGTAGGCTTCTACGCCGGGCTGATCGAAGGGATTCACGCCCAACACATAGCCGCTGATGCCGCAAGCCTTTTCGAAGAAGTAGACCATGGCACCAAAGGTACGAGCATCCAAAGCATCCAGCTCGATGCGCAGATTCGGCACACTGCCGTCGGTATGTGCCAGCATGGTGCCGACATATGCCTGATGATTGACATAGTTCATGGTCTTTCCTGCCAGATAGTTAAGACCGTCTAAATCTTGTGCATCCTCGGGAACAACAACATCCTTCGGCGGATTCTTAACGGAGATTACGGTTTCAAACAAATCGCGCAGACCTTCCTGGATGTACTGACCGATGGAGTGCAGGTCTGTGGAGAAGTCAACAGCTGCCGGGAACAGACCGCGATTGTCCTTGCCTTCGCTTTCGCCGTACAGCTGTTTCCACCATTCGGCAATGAAGTGCAGTCTGGGCTCGTAGTTTGCCATGATTTCAATGGTCTTGCCCTTTCTGTACAGAATGTTACGTACTGCGGCATAACGGTAGCAGTCATTTTCCTTCAAATCGGGATTCTTGTATGCTTCCATAGCTTCTTTAGCGCCGTCCATCATTGCCTGAATGTCAATACCGCAAGCGGCGATGGGCAGAAGACCAACAGCTGTGAGCACGCTGTATCTGCCGCCGATGTTGTCCGGAACAACGAAGGTTTCGTAGCCATTTTCGTCAGCCAGTGTCTTCAGTGCACCTCTTGCCTTATCTGTGGTAACAAAGATACGGTCTTTGAGGGCTTCCTTGCCGTATTTCTTTTCCAAGAGTTCGGCAAAAACACGGAAAGCAATAGCAGGCTCGGTGGTGGTACCGGACTTGGAAATAACGTTGACAGAGAAATCCTTATCCTTCACATATTCCACCAATTCGGCAAGATATGTTGCGCTGATGGAGTTGCCGGCAAAGAATACCGCAGGGGTTTTTCTTTCTTTGGGATCCAGCAGATTGTAGAAGGTGTGAGAAAGCATGTCGATTGCGGCACGTGCACCCAGATAAGAACCGCCGATACCGATAACGATCAGCACCTCGGAATTATTCTGAATTTTCTTTGCCGCCGCTTGAATACGGGCAAACTCTTCCTTATCGTAATTTTCGGGCAGTGTCACCCAGCCCAAAAAGTCACTGCCGGCACCGGTGCCGTTGGTGAGAGTGTTGTGTGCAGCGGTAATCTGCTCCTGCATGTTGGCAATTTCCGCTTCGGAGAAAAATCCGAGTGCTGCCTTTTCGTTAAAAGAGATAGGTAATGCCATAGTCAAAAAACTCCTTTCGATGATTTAGTATATCCGTCTTGAAATTAAAATATTATGCTCTTAAAGATTCGCCTTCCATTTCTTCGGGCTTTTCAATTCCCATCAAATCCAGAAGTGTGGGTGCAATATCCGCCAGACGACCGGGTGTTTCACGGAAAGAGAAATCTTCGCCCACAACGATAAAGGGCACAGGATTGGTGGTGTGTGCCGTGAAGATTTCGCCGGTTTCGTAGTCCTTCATCTGTTCAGCGTTACCATGGTCTGCGGTGATGCAAGCGATACCGCCCATGGAAAGCACAGCTTCCACGGTCTTGCCGACACATTCGTCTACTGCTTCTGCCGCTTTTTTTGCCGCATCAAATACACCGGTGTGACCGACCATGTCACAGTTGGCATAGTTCATAATGATGGCATCATATGCACCGCTCTTGATTTTTTCAACAACAGCATCACATACAGGGTATGCACTCATTTCCGGTTGCAGGTCGAAGGTTGCTACTTCGGGGGTAGGAATCAGCACTCTGTCTTCCCCTTCGTATTCCTTTTCAATGCCGCCGTTGAAGAAGAAGGTAACGTGGGCATATTTCGTAGTTTCTGCAATGCGAAGCTGACGAAGACCTTTACTGCTGATATACTGCCCAAAGGTGTTGTTCAGTGTCTGCGGCTTGTATGCCACCGTCACGTTGGGCATGGTCTTATCATACTGGGTCATGCAGATATATTTGACGTTCACGCGCTTGTCGGAAAATCCGCTGAAATCGGGATCGACAACAGCACGGGTAAGCTCTCTGGCACGGTCGGGACGGAAGTTGAAGCAAATAACTGCATCGCCGTCTTTAATCGTATCGCCGGAAATCACCGTGGGAACGATAAATTCGTCGGTAACTTCTCTTTCATAAGAATCACGCACGCACTGTGCGGCATTGTCTGCTTTTTCGCCTTCGCCCAGCACCATGGCACGGTATGCTTTCTGCACACGATCCCATTGGGTGTCACGATCCATAGCATAGTATCTGCCCATCACCGTTGCGATTCTGCCGACACCAATCTCGTCGATTTTTGCCTGCAGTTCATCCAAAAAGCCTGCGCCGGAGGTGGGAGAAACGTCTCTGCCGTCCATAAAGCAGTGCACGGCAACATTCTCTACTTTTTCTCTCTTGGCAAGCTCCAAAAGAGCATACAAATGGGTGTTGTGGCTATGCACACCACCGTTGGAAACCAAACCATACAGATGCAGGGTACCATTATTCTTACGCACTTCGGCAATGGCATCCAAAAATGCTTCGTTGGTGAAGAAATCACCATCGGCGATAGATTTGGTGATACGAGTCAGTTCCTGATAAACAACTCTGCCGGCACCAATATTGGTGTGGCCGACTTCAGAGTTGCCCATCTGCCCTTCCGGCAGACCGACATCCATGCCGGAAGCCGCAATCAGCTTATAGGGGCATTCTTTAAAGTATTTGTCCAGATTCGGCGTATGGGCGGCGCAAATGGCATTGCCGTCATCCTTGGGATTGATGCCGTATCCGTCCATGATGATTAAACACACGGGACGCTTCATATAATTCAAAGCCTTTCTGTCTGCAAAGTAAGATTAAGATAAACGTTTGCCGCAGACAAGTCAAACGCCGTGTTCATAGGAAACGACAGTAAAAACCATCGATTTCCCGACACATTATTATACCCCGATTTTCCTTTTTTTGCAATTGACTTTTTGACGGAAAAGCCCCTGTTTTACAGATTGCGTTTTGTTTATTTTGCTATTTTTAAAAAAAGTGTTGACAAATGCAAAAAAACGTGGTAACATATACAGCGTTGAAGCAAGGCGGCATGGCTCAGCTGGCTAGAGCAAACGGTTCATACCCGTTAGGTCGTTGGTTCAAGTCCAACTGCCGCCACCAACACGGCCCGATGGTCAAGCGGTCAAGACACCGCCCTTTCACGGCGGTAACGGGGGTTCGATTCCCCCTCGGGTCACCAAAAAAAGCACTTCGAAAGAAGTGCTTTTTTTAATGATGTTTGCCTTCGGCAAATGATGTTGACTTCGTCAATGATGTCGGCTTCGCCTAATGATGTCGCTTCGCGAGTGCTTTGGGCAAACATCACATCATTGCGAGTGCAACGAGCAACATCATTTTGAACGTAGTGAAAAACATCATTTTTGCCGACAGGCAAATACTTCATTCCCCCATTCACCAACAGTCTTTTCCAATGAAACACCTTCGACAACGATGTCGCTTCGCTTATGATGCGTGCCTTGCGGCACATAGAACGCTTCGCTTCATAAATCCGCAAAGCGGATTTACATCATGGCGGCATCGCCGCCGCATCATTTTTGCCGTCAGGCAAATACTTCATTTTCTCATATGCCGACAGTCTTTTCCAACGAAACTGCTTCGCCTAATAATATGTAACAATGCTTACTGTTTTGTGATATCTATCCACACTCCGAAGAGTGCCGCAAACTTTTAATTAGTAAGTTGCTGCAACATCAGAGAAAACTCCTCAACCTCATTGCTGATTAATGACTGCACTTCGGGTTCCGGACACAGGATTTCTTCTAAAGCCCTTATTTTTAATGTTTTATCAACCCCGTTAGAATGTATGATTGCTTTTAAACACAACACCTTATCTTTGTACATATACATCTGTTCAAAAACAAAACAAGCAATATCAATTATTGTTTCTCCGCAATATACATCCGTATAAAGTTTCCTGTTAACACAACTTTCAACAACTGCTTTACAATAATTTGAAACTTCTTCCATAACAGAATAGTTGCTATTTTCAAAATTCCCCTTAAAAAGCTTAAATAAACTATCGGCTAATGTTACTAATTCCTGCTCATCCAATAAGGAAAAATTATAGTTAGCCATTCCTGTTAGGATCAAATTAGTGTTTTCATCTATCGTCTTATATTCGTCATATTTTACAATCATTGTATCACCTACTTCAAGAAATTGCCCCATGCATCGGAGAACCAAACTGTTGTTAGGCATCTACCTAATTTCAAATCTAAAGAAACCTCTCAAATCCGTATAAACACCGGGCAATCTGTGAGGCATCAAAATTGCACATTTATTCTATCAAATCACAAATTCAAACACAAATACCGTTTCATTTCTATCCTTCGCTTCAAAGTCCAGCTGATACACCGTTGTCGGCACCGCGATATCTCGGGCATTGTGCTCTTTATAAGATGCATTGATCGTCACGCTGTCAAAGGACACAGGGTTGACTTTTATTTCATATTTCGAAGCATCGAAAAGAATTTTTCCGACACCCAAATCAATCATGCCTTCTTCCACCTTCGGCTCAATTTTTGTCATGAGTCGCTCCACAATAGAAGTGGTGTTTGCAGAAGGCGTAAACGTATCGGTTAAAACCACACGGTCAGTCGTGCAGGTAAACTGGCGGTGAATACCGTCAATCAAGCCCACGGGATAGGCTTTTTCCATTTGCAAAGAAAAGCCGTTTTCGGAAAATTCTACGTTTTCTGCACAGAATGTGCCGCCCTCCGGCTGATACGCTCCGTTAATGATTGGTACGCTGTGCCCGTGTGAGCCGTTTTGCAGAAGGGTGTAGCGAATGGACGGGGTGAAATTCTGCCGTGTGTATTCTCCGCGTCCCAAATCCGCCATGAAAGTTTCATCCCCCACCGTAATCATGAAACTGCCGATATCATTATGATTGTGCGGTTCGTCGTTGCGGCCGCCCTTTGCCGCCAAACTGTATCTCGGTGTCTTTTTGATAAACCACTGGCTGTCTTCAAAAATTTCTGTTTCATAAACAGGCGCATCCTCTTTGTAGTTTTCATCAAACCACAAAAAGTCAAAGGCAGAATGGACGTTTCCTTTATATGTACCATATTTTAGTGAAGGCAACATCACTTCGGGGTATTTATGCTTCAGAAAGCATTGAAAGCCCATGCGATAAGTGAAATGCTCAAAGCCGTCGGCAAAGCAGACCACTTTATTTTCTGCCAGGCGAACCTTCTGCAAAAACTTTGCCAGCTTTTCTACTTTCGGATGCGTGAAGTAGTCCACTTCTCCATCTGTGTATACGCGAAGCGCTTCTGCTTGTATACAGAAATGGCTAAACCCATAGGTCCAGTAAGAAATCCCTTCCTTGCAGCACCCGTCTTCCCCGATGCCCAACAGGTAGTGATCGAGGCAAGCATTGAGCCGAGGAATCAGCATTTTCTGTTCCTCTTCATCACCGAAATACAAAGCGGCGACCACACAGCCGGCGGCACAAACCGTTGCCCAGTTCATGCACCAATCCTCCCAGCCGTATCGTTTTCCCTTTTTGAAAGAGGCAAATATTCTGCGGCGCACCTCCAGGTGCATACGGTCAACCACATAATCCGGAAGCGTATCTCCCACGCACATATAAATTTCCGCCAAAAACCGTGCCGTTTCCGCTTGAAACAAATCCACATGCTCCACCACGGCTTCGTTCATCTGCTGCGGAAGCTCGCTGTGTGCCGGCAAGCACCAGGAAAATTCATCACAGATATAGTTGATATAATCAACCAGGGGTGTCTTATACTTTTCGTCACCCGTCAGCCAATAAGCGATAAAAATAAAGAAGCACTTTTGTCTGCGTCCGAAATACTTTTTTTCATAAATATTCCGATTGCCGCTATCGAAAAACATCATGTATTCGCTCATTTTAAAAGCTATGCTGTCCTCGCAGATGGCTGTGTCCGCCTGTGCAATTATATCTTCCAAAAATGGTTTTAAAGCTTCGCTGTTCTTTAATTTCTCTTTTTTGACCTCGGGATCTACGCCATAATAATGTTTCATATTCTCCCCTGCTTTCTTATGTTTTCTATATTAAATTATAGCACATTTTCTTGTCAATTCCTTGCAAATCCTTGCAATTTTATTGCAATTCTTATTAAAAATCCGCCCTCTGCCAAAAACAGAAGACGGATTTTCGTTTAATTAAAATCAACAAATAAAGTCATCGGTGCAATAGAGCCGATTTCATCACTTAAAATCATCAGCTTGGCGCTTTCAGCTCCCTCGGGACAATATTTATTCACAGGCGCCGCAACAACAGAAGTGAAAGCCTGCATATTGTATGTGCCGACCTCGCAAGACAGAAGTCTTCCGTCTGCATCGTAGTAGGCAATCATCATCGGTGCTTGCACCGCTTTATTCGAAAGATTGACAGCGCTGACCTTGCGATTTTCCGACATATCGGGAGACACAGACTCGACCGAAACGATGTATTCCATCGTTTCTCCTGCCAAAGCATATGTCACGGTCTGCGGTGTCGTAAAGTTCATCACCGTGCCGTTTCCGGAAATGCTTGCCCCTGCAATTGCACCTTCTGCTTCTAACTTCAGTGCAGAAACATCCATTCCTTCCGGCACATAAACCTTTGCGGTAAAAGGCTTCACGGTGCTGTTGATCTCACAACCCAAGGACACGACTTCGCCGCTTTGGCTATCGGAAAGTGTAACGGAGGAAAGTCCGTTTTCTTTATCTTCATTGGCGGAATTATAGTAGCGGATATCCTTGATATACCATACACTTTCGCCATGATGGAAGAAGCTGATATAGCCGGGGCTTACAATGGAGTTGCCGCGAGAGAAGCCCGTGCCTTCGACGCCGGTGATTTTGTTTTCATAGTGGAAGTTGGTGCCCGTAATATCCGTCAGCTTGAAAATTTCCACAAATTTTCCGCTGGCGTTTCTAACATACAAGCTGATGGATTCGCCGCGATCCACCACGCGCACGCGGGAAAATGCAGTATTAGCATCCACACCGTTGGGAACCGTTGCCCAGCTGTAGGCAATTTCATTCAGATACTGACGTTCGGTATCACGCGGGGCGGTCATCAAATACATACGATCCTTCACAACACCAAACCAAATGCCGTAGAAGCTGGTGATGTAGTCCGAATTGGAACTGCCGCGGATGTTGGTAAATACCATATTGATGACAGAATGATCCGGCGCTTGTGTAGCATAATCATATTCAAAGATAAATTCTTTTGCCACCGTATCTTTTGTTCCCAACACGCTGTTGTAGTTTCTCTTGGGGGCAAAAACCGCACTTCCGTGTGCCGTTCCGATTTCAACGTCATTTGCCCCTTGCGTGAGGGTCCACAAATCATTATCGCCGGGAAGTGTATTTCCTGCAAAGACGTTTTCGGTGTTCGTGGCTTTTTCGGGCATTGCCGCACGAACGATTTTCAAGGTGTAGGTGTTCTGCGTTTCTCCGACGGAATATACAACGGTGTGTGTTTTGGAGGTATCGCGCAAATCAAACACATTGAATTTGGGATTTAATCCGTCAACCGTCATTTTTCCTTCCTTGGGAAGTTCAAATTGCAAATCTACAGGAACAACATCTGAAGCAAAAGATACCGTAATTTCTTTATTGACAGCATCGAATTTTGCAACACTATCTGCATTGGCAAATGCAATTTTCGGTGCATTCTGCCGAACGATGTTGAGCGTATAGTTCATGGTTGCACCACCGCCGATGGCAAGCACCTTATAAGATGCCGCCGTCAAGTTATGTGTCAGCGATGCCACGTTCTTGCCGCCAATCATCACACGGAATCCGTTGATGGACATCACGGGTGCCGCCCAGACCTTAGAAAGAGATGCATCCTCATTGAAAACAGCTTCAATGGTGCGATTTTCGTTATCAATGGTCACATAGCTTGAGATTTCACTAAGGCTTGTTGCATCTAAAAATGCCAAAGACTTCATTTCCAGCGGAATCGGTTTGAACTCCGGTCCTACAGAGATATTTCTCCAGTAGTATTCCGGTCCTGCATGGTGGAAGAAGCTCATGTAGCCGTTGGTTTTGATGGAGCCGGCTTTTACCTTTGCCGTGCCGACTTCGCCGGTGACATTGTTTTTATAGGTGTAATTGGAAGTACCGATGTTGTAGAGAGTGAACAAGGGATAAATTTTACCATTGGCATCCAATACGGAAATCGTAACTTCCGTCTTTTTATCCAGCACGTGCACATCCACGAAATCCTTGCGAGCATCAATGCCTTCCGGCAATTGTGCCACAGCAAAGTCGGACATATAGTCAAAGGAAGTGTTGCTCTTTAAAAGGCACATCTTATCGCCTAAAACGCCAAACCAAATGCCGGCAAAGTCCGTGACGAACTGGTCGTTTTTATAGCTTCTTATATTGGTATAGGCAATATGGCGTGTCACATTTGTATCAACGGATGCATCGAATATACGATATTTAAAAACATACGGATACTCACTGTAGGGTTCTTTCAGACCAAAGGTGCAGTTGCCGTGTATGTCGGTGGTAAGTGCCGAAACATCATTCAGCGCTGCAATGGCATTGACCTTCAAGGGACTGCTTTGTGTGTGTTTCCAAAGAGTGCTGCTGCCGGGCAACGTGTCACCCACATACAAAACCGAGGTATCCTGAATCTGCTCCGGTGCATCTTCTTTTTTCACCCAAAGAGCATAAACAAGCGTTTCGCCGTCTCTTTCGTAGGTCAGCTTTGCCGCCGTCTTTTGATTGAAGAAGCTGAACATATTCTTTCCATCCACCGGTGTGCCGCTAATTGCGACTTTGCCCTTCGTCATGTTTTCCAACGTAATATCCCAAACCGGATCATCATAGCCCACAAACAAAGTCGCTTCCTTCGTGTCATGGTTAACAATCAGTTCCTGCTTTTTCGCTTCCTTGACATGAATTATATTTGCATTTTTCTCGGTATTGATAATCACAGTGCCGCGATACGTTGCTTTTGTGCCGTTATAGCCGATATAGTTCAATCGGTCATAGGAAGCACCAATCACATCATAAGGCGTATATGTGCCGTCAGCATCCACATTACCGCGCTTTTGCTTGGTTGTAAACGTCACGGAAGTAACCCCCAGCCAGGATTTTAAATATTCTGCCGGGTTGGGATGCACTTTGGTATCCAAAGAAATCAGCGGCATATCCACAGGCACGGAGCTCATGGCGGAGAAAGACGCCTTGTAGCGATAGTTGAAGCGCTCGTTGGGTGCGGTATCGCCCATGTCATAGAACCACATGGGATCGCAAGTTTCATCCGTGAAAGGAAGATTGTCTGCCCACTTGAAATCCAAAGTATAGGTCGTACCGGCACTCAGCTGCATCATTTCACGAGGAACACCAAATGTCAGATACTGCCCGTCAAGCTGAAGATCCACTTCGCCCACATAGCTCCATTCCCAGCCGCCCATGCTCTTTTCCACATAGCCGGTCATGTTCTGCGTATCGATACTGCGATTGATCATGTAGTCATAGCCCAGCCAACCATTGCCGTAATTGCCGTCGGTGTTGACAAACAGTGTCAGCCAGTTGGAGCCGTCGGGTGCCGTAATATCACCACGGCATTTCACATAGAAATACACATAAGTGTTGTCACGGGCAACCTTCATCTCATCAATATCGTTTCTGCCCGTGGTATTGCGGTAATAGCCAAGACCGCCTTTTTCATAATAGAAATCATCCTGTTCGCGATCGGGATCTTTCTGAGAAAACATACGGTGATCACGGTGTGTAACGTCATACACGTCGTCCAGATAAGTCGGAGCAACGCTCTTCCACTGACTGAGATCACCTGCCGTGTCGATGGTAACTTCTGCAGATGCGGCAGGCACGGCACGAGCACCTTTATATTTTCTGATATTGGAAACCGTTTGCCAGTAATAATTATCCTTAAAATCGTTGCGGCAAGGCTCGATGTCACGGCTGAACTCGTTGGAGAAGCAGTCAACATAAGAATACGGGAATTCTATACCGCTGTACCATGTGTTACAGATGGTTTCTCCCGTTGCACCGAACTGACAACCTGCCTGCCATTCATTCCACCCGGTAATCATGACAAGAGGCGGCTTGACGCTGTGTGCACGCTTCCATTGTTCTTCATAAGCAATGCCCAGTCCCGAAGTGCCCAAAGAATAACCAAAGTCTTTGGCACCGTTGTCCGGTTGCTTGCCATTACTATAACTTCTGCCGCGGCTTAAGCTTGCATGGAATCCGCAAGCAACGGAAACCTGCTCCGTAGCACCATTTCCGCCTTTACCGGGAACCTGCGGATATTCGGCAATCCACGGCCAACGGGCATTGCCGCCGTTGGTGAAAGAATTCCATGCCCAGCTGCGACGTGCGGTGAATAATGGTACAAGGTCGGAATCAACTTCCGTCATATTCGCCAAAATGAGGGGCTTTCCTTCCCACTGAAACCACAGGTCTTTATATTGGTTCTTGGAATAAAACGCATTATACAGATTGCCGACGGTTCCTGCACAGCGATCCACATCGTCACCGGTCAAAAAGCACACCTTCGGAACATCATGCTCCTGATTCTGCATGAGAAGCATGGTGTCGAGAATGGTCGTCACGTCTTCTGTATAAATAAACGCATTGGAAACATCAATAAAAATAAAATCCACACCGGCGTCGGTCAGCATTTGCATATGCTTGCGAATAACCCAGGGATCACCCGTGCGGTAATAACCGAAATACGGTTCATTCCAATAGTGCGAACTGCTGGATTCGGGGACATTGGCAATAACCTCGGCATAGCCGCCTTTGCGGAATTGCCGTGTGGTATCATATAATGTCCCGTCATCCCCGGTCAGACAGACAAAATAAAACATACCGACTTGTCTGTTCGTCAGATTCCCTACCGACTCATTCATCGGCGTGATTCTGCCTAAATCATCAACTGCCACCCACGTGTCGCTCATGACATCTCTTGCATGACCGATGCCAAAACAGGCACTCACGAGTGTAGCAATCAAAAGGATAAAAAGAATCTTTCTCTTCATTTTTTGTGCCCCCTTTTTGTTCATGATGTTTATCGTATCACAAGTTAACAAAAAAAGCAACATTTTTATTTATCTTTTTATAAAAAAGGAGCTGTTTAAAAACTCTTATTCCTCGTAGGGGATGGATAAAAAGAGTGCAGAATGGACGAACTGAATACATTATCAAGGCGTAGCCTTGATAATGTCAT
>JAFPCL010000047.1 GCA_017390225.1 Clostridia bacterium | reverse complement strand
GGCGTCGGTGTCACCGGTGCGCCCGGCACGACGGCGGCTTTGGCACTTCTTAACGATGCAGTGAAAAAAGGCGGCGTCATGGCAAGCTCCCATGTGGGCGGCCTTTCCGGTGCTTTTATTCCCGTCAGCGAAGATGAAGGCATGATTGCCGCGGCAGAAAGCGGCGTGTTGTCTTTGGAAAAATTGGAAGCCATGACGGCAGTTTGCTCTGTCGGTCTGGATATGATTTGTGTGCCCGGGGACACCACAGCGGCAACGATTTCCGGCATTATAGCCGATGAAGCCGCCATTGGTATGGTCAACGGAAAAACAACGGCGGTACGCGTAATCCCCGTGCCCGGGAAAACCGTGGGCGAAACGGTGGAATTCGGCGGACTTTTAGGCACCGGCTACATTATGGACGTGAAGAACAATATGTCCGAAAGCTTCATTGCCCGTGGCGGCAGATTGCCTGCGCCCATGCACAGCTTGAAGAACTGAGGAAGGAAGATAAAAATGACAAAGATTTGTGTTGTATCCGGCTTTTTGGGGGCAGGGAAAACCACGCTGATTCGCAAGCTGATTTCCGAGAGCTACCAAGGCGAAAAGCTGGTTTTGATTGAAAATGAATTTGGTGAGATTGGCATTGACGGCGGATTTTTAAAAGAAGCCGGTGTGGAAATCACAGAAATGAATTCCGGCTGTATTTGCTGTAGCTTGGTGGGCGACTTTGAAGAAGCGCTCAAAAAAGTGATTGCCGATTATGCGCCCGACCGCATTATCATTGAGCCTTCGGGTGTGGGTAAGCTCAGCGACGTGGTCAAGGCCATTTCCGGCGTGCTGTCGGAGGATGTGGTTTTGGATGCTAAAGTTGCCGTTGCCGATGCAAAGAAAGCCAAAATGTATTTTAAGAACTTCGGGGAATTTTATAAAGACCAGATTGCCCATGCCGATTGTGTGGTGCTGAGCCATGTGGAAGCTTTATCCGAAGAAAAAATCAAAGCGTGTGTGGAGCTACTCAAAACCGTCAACGAAGAAGCGGTGTATATTACTACGCCGGTAGATGAGCTTTCGGGCAAGCAGATTCGTGATGCTTTCGAGCATGTGTCCACCTTGGAAAAAGAAATGCAGGCGTTAAAAGAAGAAGGATGCCCTGTTTGCGGACATCATCACCACCATGAGCATGAGCATCATCACGACCACGAATGTGGCTGTGAACACCATCACGAACATGAGCATCATCACGATCACGAATGTGGCTGCGAACACCATGAGCATGAACATCACCACGACCACGAATGTGGCTGTGAACATCACGAACATGAGCATCACCATGATCACGAATGTGGCTGTGAACATCACGAACATGAGCATCACCACGACCACGAATGTGGCTGTAAACATCACGAACATGAGCATCACCACGACCACGGATGTGGCTGTGAACACCACCATGAGCATGAACATCATCATGACCACGAATGTGGCTGTGAACACCATCACGAACATGAGCATCATCATGACCACGAATGTGGCTGTGGACACCACCACGAACATGGGCATCACCATGCCGATGATGTGTTCACCAGCTGGGGTGCGGAAACCCCGAAAAAGTTCACGGAAGAAGAGCTTTTGTCTTGCCTTGCCGCCCTGTCCGATGAAGCGCGCTTTGGCACGGTACTTCGTGCCAAGGGTATCGTGCCCGGTGATGGGGTATGGTACCATTTCGACTATGTGCCCGGCGAGCCGGAGGTGCGCACCGGCGGCGCGGATGTGACCGGTCGTTTGTGCGTCATCGGTGCAGGGATTCGAGAAGATGCTTTAAAAGACTTGTTTAAGATATAAGAGGTGACACAAATGGAAATGCCGGTTTATTTGTTTACCGGATTTTTGGAATCCGGCAAAACGAAATTTATCCAGGAAACCATGGAGGACGAGCGCTTTGATCCTTCCAAGAAAACACTGCTTCTGGTTTGCGAGGAAGGCGAGGAAGAATATGTTCCCGAACGCTTTGTCACTAAAAAATTCTGGGTGGAAACAGTGGAAAATGAAGAAGATTTGACCGAAGAGCTTTTTCTTGCCCTGTATAAAAAATATAAATTCCAGCGCATCATGATTGAATACAACGGCATGTGGGAGCTGAACACGCTCTATGGCGCACTTCCCGAAGGATGGATGATTTATCAGGAAATGATGTTTGCCGATGCCACCACCTTTTTGAACTACAATGCCAATATGCGCTCCTTGATGGTGGACAAGCTCCAAAGTGCGGAAATTGTGGTGCTCAATCGCTACCAAGACGGCATCGACCGCATGGCAGTCCATCAGGTTGTCCGTGCTTCCTCCCGTCGGGCAGACATTGCCTATGAATATGAAGACGGCAGAGTGGAATACGACGATATCGAAGATCCGCTGCCCTTTGATGTGGATGCGCCCGTGATTGAGATTGGCGACGACGACTATGCCATCTGGTATCGGGATTTGTCCGAGGATATGCAGAAATATATCGGAAAAACCGTCCGCTTTAAAGGCACGGTGGCATATGACGATAAGCTCCCCCGTGGCTGTTATGTTATCGGTCGCCATGTGATGACTTGTTGTCAGGACGATATCGCATATCAGCCCGTGGTGGTCAAAACAAGCAACACCGCAGGGCTTCACAATCGGGACTGGTTTATCATCGAAGCCAAAATTTCTTTTGCATTCCATGCGCTGTATCAGGAAAAAGGCCCTGTGCTGAATGAAATCAAAAGAGAACCTGCCGAGATGCCCGAAAAACAAGTGGCTACGTTTTATTGATATAATAAGAAGAAAAAGACCTCCCAAGGCTAAAGTTTGGGAGGTCTTTTGTTATGCTTTTTTTGCAGGATATGGTTTGATATGATCGGTGCGATCCAAAAGAAAATCCACACTGGTTCCGTAGAAATCTGCCAAAATCATTAAATTTTCACAGGTGGGCATCAAGTCGCCATGCTCGTATTTGGATAAAACACTTTGGCTGATCCCCGTTTCCATTTGCACCTTGAGCTGTGTAAAATCTTTTGTCACACGAATAAGCTTTAAATTTTTCATGCCGTCACCCCTTCATTCTATTATTCTATTATTGCATAAAAAATTCTTGACATTCATAAAAATTTGGAATATAATATTCATATGAGGAATAATAAAATGAAAAAAACAATGAAAAATGAACCATTCGTGTCAAAAAACGACCACTCGTGCACAAACTATTGACAAGAAAAATAAAAAATGCTACTATAAAAATGTAGGATGGACAAAGAAATTTGAACACCGTATGCCCCTGCTTGTTAAAATTCCGCCTATGTGGCTTGTCGGAACGGGTAGGGAAGAATAGAATAAAATAAGGAGGCATTCGTTTATGAAAAAAACAGTTGCTTTATTGGTGCTTTGCTTGCTGTTCGTCGGCATGCTTTGGCAGGCTTTAGCTTCGGACAGAACCGTATCGGTGAATGAACTACTGACGGTTTCTCTCTCCGGTGATGTAACGAAGGGACGTGTGTATGCGGCGCTCTACCGCGACGGAAGAATGATTGCCGTGAAATCCTATGCACCGGAGGAGTTATCCACGGTTTCCTTTGATGCGATGCAACACGGGGATCACATCAAGGTTTTGTGGTGGGATGCACCGCTTTTAGGATCGGTGCCTGCTTCTGAAGATGTGGCGGTTCGAGCGATAGTAGATGAAACATCACATATCTTTTTGGTGACCACAATCGGCGGCTTCCTGCAAGATAATCAAATGAAAAACGCAGTCTACGGATATTATGAAGGCAGTTCCCAAGAGGTGGAGATTCCTTTGGCGGATCATGTTATTGGAGAAGACATAAAGGGGCATAGCATGGGCTATGAGGATTTGGATGCCGGCGATGTGATTTTGTTTTCACAAAATGAAAACGGAGAAATTGCCCACATGAAGCGGCTTGTGTGTGGTACAGATGTCAGGGAATGTGCCGGCGGATGGTCAAGGGAATTTCTGGATGCAGAAGGAATTTTAAGCACAGAGGAATATTTCGGTTATGTGAAAAAAAGAACAACAACAGATGCTTGCAAACTGTATGATTCCCCAATCTCGCCGAGTAAGATATGGGCGGCAGATTTGGAGCAGGAACAAACCATCGTATATTATGTTGACCTTTGCCTCGCCAACCCATCTGTAACGGTGGGTACGGATTTTTCTAATGTTTCAGCAGACAATTTTATTAACAGCGATACGGGATTCTTTGTATATTTCAGAGGAATGTATGGCGAAGAAGAGAGCTTTGAGGAAGCCGTTGTTTATATGGTGAACTGCGAAGAAATGCTAAAGGAGCAATTGAATCAAACCGCAGAATATGCTTATCTGCACCATGCCGGGTTGGATAAAGACGGCAGGTTGAATTTGCGCTTGATGGATCAAAAAGGCAAATGGCACTATTATCCCGTAGCGGAAAATGTGCGCGTTTTATATGAAAATGAAATGCATATGAGCATGTCAACATCTGGTTTTTTGGAGTTTTGCGGTGCATGGAGCGGGAATACCATAAGATATCAAGAGAATCAGCTTGCGGTGCAAAAGGATGTTATTCGCTATCAGATAAATAGCTCGGGAGAAATTATTTTTCTTTCCTTTGCCGCAACACCAAATACACAAAAGTATTCTTATTCCAACCAATATTATTGCGGTCTTTACGATGCAAACACGCATACGATAAATGGTTTCGTTTTGCCGGAGGATGCACTGGTCTATACGATCAAAGCCAATGCTTACGATAAAGAAGAAAATGTGACGGTTGCATCTGATGTGCTCAAAGACGGATATGCGTATTACGGGGATGTGTATGTTTCGCCATCTTCAAAAGGAGAAGCCAAATGCATGACCATTTATTACACGGATATCTTGCCAACGAAATATCCGTATCATTACGATCAATTTGTCGTAGTTGAAGAAGTTATGTATACATTGGGAGCCGACGGACAACCGCAATATGCCCTTATGGGGTATCAGTACGGAGAAGAAACGCTCCAAACATGGATGATTTCAAAGGATGTTCAAATGAAAGACACCTTTGGTGCGGATATGGATGCTGACAACATTGACATATTCACGGGCGATGTTGTATCTATCGAACAGAATGTAACGACGGGAGAACTGACAAAGATACAGATGTTATTCTCCGCAGAAACCGCACGGGACAACACGCCCGGATGGTACTATGCTTATACCAATGCAGATGATTTGGAGGAAGAAGAAATTTTCGGTTACGTCGCAGAGAGCGGAACGACCATAGCAGGCGTTGATTATTACAACCTATCTGCTTATCCTTTTGATGATAACACGGCGTTAGAAAATGTGGATCGACTCGACCGTGTTCGGAGTAGCAATTTATATGGCTCTGTTTATTATGTCGATTTGTCCGGAAGAAACATAAGCATTACCGTGAAATCTGATTTTTCGGATGTGAAAGCCGGCAATATCGCACTTGACAAATCCGGAGATACATTGAAAGATGGGTACGGCTACTTTATGTATACCAAAATTGTGAATGGCAGGATCTTGGATGCCGTCGTTTACATCGTTGATTGTGCCGATTTTGATTTAGATCATTATAATGAAAAGGGCGCATCGCTTGGCTATATATTCAGCGTGAATCAAGAAGTCACGGGGCCGGATGCCGATATTTCCTTGACGGTATTGGATGCAGACGGCACATGGAACACCTATCCTGTTGCGGAACAGGTAGCGGTATTTTCGGGCGGTGCGTTCCATCGGGCACAATCAAGAGCAGATTTTGCAAAGAATGCAGAAAGCTGGACCGAGGGTGGTTTTTGGTATTATAAAAAATGGGGCAAAATGATAGCATGCGATTTGTTTTTCTATAAGCTAAACGCTAACGGAGAAATCTCCACATTGATTATCCCAACGGACAATGAAGCCACAACGGGAACATACGGCGATAGCTTCACGGCGGTTTATGATGCCGAAACAGGGATGCTGGGAGACATAAAGATTACGGAAAGTACGGTTGTTTATGCGGTTAAAAACGGGATAGAAAACAGACAGGATTATATAAAGATTTCTCAAAAGGTGCTCAAGGACGGTGAGACCTACACAGGCGAATATCTCGTTTCTGTCGGTGGCGATAAAACCGTGCCCGATGCGATTGTGGTAAATTATACAGATTATTCCGTGGTAGATACAGAACGGTTTATGATTGTATATGAGGCGTCGGAATATGAGAATGAAGAAGGAGATGCACAGGACGCGCTGGATGTTTATCAAAACTACGAAGAAATATGGACGATTTTTGTTTCTCCCACGGCAAAAATCACAGATCGCAAGGGAAACACGACGGACAGTGGTAGATTTTTCGGTTTGGATTTATATGAAGGGGATGTAATTGCCGCTACCTTGAATGATGAACTGGAGATTGAAGGAATTCGAGTGTTGTTTACGGCAGAGGAAGTGCTTCGTGATTCCGATGGGTTCCACAACACCTATATCAATGCCGACGGGCAGACGGTAGAGGAAATCTACGGCTATGTTGCGGCGAAGGAATACAATGCGGCAGGAAATCCCATATTTAAGCTCTCGGCACATCCTTTCACGGAAGATGACATCAGCCCCGAAAATGTGCTCTATATTGCAGAGATTGATACCGCCCAAATGGATGACCTTCTGTATATGGTAGATCTTTCTCGCAAAAATGTGTATTTTGATGTTTATGAGGGTTATGACTTTGACTTGAGCTTGATTCGACCTGCCAACATTACCTTGGATAGAGACGGCAGTACCACCAAGAAAGGCGAAGGCTACTTTATGTATACCAAAATCGTGGACGGACAGGTAATTGATATGGTGGTTTATATTGTAGACTGTGCGGATTTTGATTTATCGAAATACAGCACAGAGCAAGTGCAATAAAAAGCGCATGGGTGCATGAAATGCACAGAGAATAAAAACAAAAAAGGAGGATGTATCATGAAAAGAAAATTAGGTTTTTTTATCGTACTTTTGGTGCTTGTCTTATCCGTTGTGGGTGCGCAAGCGGCAACCCAAAGGGTTTCCGGCGGCGTGTACCAAGCGGACGGCACGAAGAGGTACACCGTGCAGGCATCGGTTATGGATTTTTGTTCCTTTGCGGAAGGGGAAATCGTAACCAAAGGACGAGCGCCGGAGCAAATCGAAGTGCCGCAAAGCATTGCGCAAATGCTTTCTCCGGAGGATTGGTTTGCCCTCGTGGATGTGAAAACCGACAACGAGGAAAATCCTTATCCGGCGGTAGAAAATGGGCGCATAAAACTTCATTATCCCACTAGCACGGGCAGTACGCACCGTATGGGAAAGGATTATCGGCTGTTTTCTTTGGATGCGGAAGGTGCGCTTACGGATATTTCGGCATGCATCGAGCAGGAGAATTTTTCCGGTGTGAGCTTTTCTCCCTAAAAGCTGGGTGTGTTTGTGCTTCTCTTTGACCGTGCCGTGTACGATGTTTCCTTTTATTTGGATGAACCGCAATATGATGAAGAAGGAGAGCTTTTAAATCCCGAAACCTTCGTCTTGTATCACAGTATCGAAAATTTAAAAGAAGAAGATGTGATTGTATTTCCGCCGATTCCCACACGTTCGGAATATGTGTTTACCGGCTGGAAATCCTATGACGGAGGCTATGGGGCTTCCCGTGCAGCAGGTGGATGGTATGCACCCGGCTACACTATGCCCCAACCGCATGCGGCAAGACATTATAGCGTATATTATGCTTCCTGGTGTCGGATTCCCGAATATCGAGCAATACGCATCAGCACGGAAGCGAATATCATCAAGGGCTTTGAGGACGGGGCAACCGTCGTTCTTTCCACCAACTACGGCATGTTTTCCGAAGATTGGATCAACTGCTTCTATGATTGGCGCGCACTTTATGATGCCGCCGAAAGTGATGAAGAAAAAGAAGAAATCAAAGCCACTTGGGACAGCATATGGAAGGTGGAGGGCTTAGACGGTGTGTCGGTCGAAAAAGCAGAGAGAATAAACGACACGATGGTCAAGCTCACGCTAACCGGCAACAGTGAAAATCCGTACACCTCTGCTACGGCACACATTGCTTTTGATTATCGCTGCTTGATTCCTCTGCCGCAGAGCATGGACGGAGAATTGGTTGACGGCATCGACACCCGAATTCAAATGGACGAAGACGGTGTGCGCCGTGCAATGTATGAATCGACGAGTATCTATGTATCGCCCCATACCGTCAGTGAAAGCTTTCGTACAGCAGCATATGACTTGAGTGGAGAAGATAAAAACATAGGATATAACAGTGTACCGCTAAGAGGTCAAGTGAAAATTGTGCCTTTGGTGGAGGATATCGATTATTTACACTTTCTTGTGAACGATTTGACGGAAAGCGGAGAGGCGGAAGAAATTGAAATCGAGGAAGCGATACTGGCAAAATCGGAGCAAAGCGACCGTATCATTCTGCTCGAGGTTTGTAATCAAGATGCAGAAAATCCGTATCCGGAAATCAAGAAAATGACTGTATCGATCCGCACACCGGAAAAAAGCGGTGTTCCGTTGCATATAGGAAAGGATTATCGGCTGTTTTATGTCGGAGATGCGTTTGAGGACATAACAAGTCGTATAACTCAAGCCGATTGCGATAAAATTGTCTTTACGACAGAAAAATTGGGGAAATATGTAATCTATTGCTCCAGTGCCTCTTACAGTGTGGACTTCTATTATGATGTTCCTGTAGAAGATGGGGAGGGGAATATTCTCAATTCGGATACCTATGTGGTATATCACAGTATTGAAAATTTAAAAGAAGAAGACAGGGTGACGTTCCCCAAAATCCCGACCAGAGATGGGTATGTGTTCACCGGTTGGAAGGCATGGAGAGGCAATGATATGTATTTTCCTGATACATATTGTTATGCAAATGAGCATACCGAATACTATGCTTCATGGGAAAACGAGGATACATATGAGCCTTTGACAGTCACCATTGCAGCCAATGAGAAAATTGTCAAAGGAAAAGAGAACGGTGC
>JAFPCL010000046.1 GCA_017390225.1 Clostridia bacterium | reverse complement strand
TATGTATATTTCATAGAAAATGCACACTCCTTTTTAAGGAAAATCCAATAATAAACCGATGCAGGTGTCCCCACATCGGTATATTGTTTATTTCCCTGCTACTGCCATAGTATGCATTTTCTGTATCTTGGGTCACAAGCCTAAAAGTCTCTTTGTATTTTCTTCCGTTTCTTTTTCAATGGTTTGCGTGTCGCACCCCCGAAGAAGTGCCAATTCTTCTACCACACGGGGCAAATACAACGAGGAGTTGCGCTTACCGCGATGACCGTCGGGCGGAAGATAGGGGCAGTCGGTTTCCAACAAATAACGATTGGATGGTACGATTCTTGCCACTTCCTTTGCTTTTTTGTTGTTTTTATAGGTTACCGTACCACCAAAGCCGATATACATGCCCATTTTTAAAAGGATTTCCGCCGTTTCGCGGCTTCCCGAAAAGCAGTGCATCACGCCGCGAAAATAGCCCACTTCGGACAAAACTTCAATGGTATCGGCACAAGCATCTCTTGCATGCACCACGAAGGGAAGATTAAGCTCCCTTGCCAGCTCAATCTGCTTTTTGAACCAATATTTCTGCATCTCAGGGGCGGCACCATCGTCATAGTGATAGTCAAGACCGATTTCCCCAATAGCTACAACTTTTTTATCTTTTGCCATAGCACGGAGTGCATCCAAATCGCTTTCCTTCATTTCGCCCACACTTTCCGGGTGCACACCGACAGCGGCATAGATAAACGGATACCGATTTGCCAAATCCACACAAAAGCGGCTGCTCTCTATCGTATCTCCGCAGTTTAAGACACCGCAAATATTATTTTGCGGCAAAGAGGCGAGGACCGCTTCACGGTCCTCGCTGAATTGATGATCATTATAATGGGCGTGACTGTCAAAAATCATGCCTTACTCCTCCGTGCCGGCAAGCTCTGCCAGAAGCTTTTCTTTGTCAATACGAGCAAACAGGGGGCTGGGCGTACCAACCTTGTGGCCGTCTTCGATACCACCAAAAGCACTTACGCTCTCCCATTCCTGCATAGGAAGACCCAATTGCTCAAAAATCTTCTCTGCCGTTTCAGGCATAAAGGGGCGCAAAAGCACGCCCATGATGCGAATGCTTTCCGCCAAATGATACATGACGGTTTCAAGACGCACTGTGTCTTCCTTTGCCAGCTTCCACGGCTCGGTTTCGTCAATATACTTGTTACTGCGACGTGCCAAAGTAATGACTTCTTCCAAAGCATCGGCAACACGCAGATTTTCCATCAAAGATGCCATACCCAAAACCGCCTTTTGTGCGGTAGATGCCAAGTCTGTATCAAATTCATTTTCGCTTGCTTTCTTGGTCAGTTTGCCATCAAAATACTTGTTAATCATAGAGATCGTGCGATTAACCAAATTGCCCAACGTATTGGCAAGGTCGGAGTTATAGCGGTCAATCAAGATTTCATAGGTAATCACGCCATCGGAAGCAAAGGGCATTTCATGGAGCATATAATAACGGGTAGCATCTACACCGAAGCGCTCTACCAGATCGGCGGCATAAATCACATTGCCCTTGGATTTACTCATCTTATCCACGCCTGCCAACATCCACGGATGACCGAAAATCTTTTCGGGCAGAGGCTCACCCAATGCCATCAGCATGATGGGCCAGTAAATGGTGTGGAAGCGCAAAATATCCTTGCCGATGATATGCACATTGGCAGGCCAGTATTTCTTGTAAAGCTCCCCGGGATTTTCCGTATCGTAGCCGAGTGCCGTGATATAGTTGGACAGGGCATCAATCCATACGTAAATGACATGGTTATCATCAAAAGTAACGGGCACGCCCCACTTAAAAGAGGTTCTGGATACGCACAAATCCTGAAGACCGGGCAGAAGGAAATTATTGAGCATTTCCTTTTTACGAGCTTCGGGCTGGATAAAATCGGGATGCTCTTCAATGTGCTTGATTAAACGCTCTTGATAATTGCTCATCTTGAAAAAGTAAGCTTCTTCTTTGGTTCTCTTTACGGGACGACCGCAATCGGGGCAGCACCCGTCATTGAGCTGGGTTTCCGTGAAGAAGGATTCGCAGGGCACGCAGTACATGCCTTCGTATTCGCTTTTGTATATATCACCCTGATCGTAGAGCTTCTTGAAGATTTTCTGTACGGTCTCTTTATGCTCTTTGTCCGTAGTGCGGATAAAATGATCAAAGCTGGTGTTCATCATTTCCCAAATCTCACGAACTTCGGCGGCAACACCATCTACGTAGCTCTGGGGAGAAATGCCTGCATCCTTGGCACATTCTTCGATTTTCTGCCCGTGCTCGTCGGTGCCGGTCAAAAAGAATACATCTTTGCCGATTAATCTTTGAAATCTTGCAATTGCATCGGTCAAAACGATTTCATAGGTATTGCCCACATGGGGTTTTCTCGATGCATAAGCAATTGCTGTTGTAATATAAAATTTTTCTGCCATAAAATGACCTCCTTGTGTGTCTCATCGGTTGTAACACCCCGAAATATTTATACTTTTATTTCTCTTTCTCCACATTCAGTGCGGTTCTCACCACAGTTTGCGGCGAATTGTTGATGCTGATATAAATTCTTCCGACATATTCGCCGACCATACCCATGGTCAAAAGCATAATGCCGCTTAAAAACACCATCAACGCAATTGTGGAACTATAGCCAAGCGGCGTGCCCGGAAGGAATTTGAAAATAGCATTTAAGATAACAAACCCACCGTATAAAAATCCGGCAATAGCACAGATACTGCCGACCAACGTTGCCAATCGTAACGGTTTAATGGAAAAGGACGTAAACCCATTGAGCCAAAGCGAAATCAGCTTCCCGAATGTATAGCCGGACGTCCCTTCCATGCGCTCATGATGCGAGACTTCTGCATTGACAATCTTATTGCTTGTGCGAAGGAGTAGCCCTGACACATACGGATACGGATTTTGATACCGAAGAACCTCATCAATTACAAATCTTCGTGCACAGAAATAGCTCATCATCGAAAGGTCCTTCGGCTTTCCGATCATCGTTCGCGCCATAAGGTCATTGATAAAGCTACCGAAATTCCGCACAAAGGAATGCTTCTTTTCTTTATACTTTGCAAAAACAACATCGTTGCCTTCATCTAATTTATCAATCAATGTGAACATTTCCGAAGCCGGTGTTTGCCCGTCGTCGTCCAAGCAAATCACAATATCGCCCGTTACATAACGAAAACCTGTCATCAAAGCGGCATGCTGACCAAAATTTTTGGAAAGGTCGATGCCCTTTACGTTTTGATCCTCTTCTGCAATCTTCGTGATTTCATCAAAAACGTGATCCGGCGAGCTGTCGTTGACCAAAATAATCTCGTAGGCATATTGTTCTCGAATCGCAACCGTGCTTCTGATTGAGTCCACAACAGTTCGAATCGTTTTTTCCGAACGGTAACAGGGAATAACAAAAGACAATTTAATCATGATGTTTTTCCTTCCAATCCGATTTTAATATACCCATATAGACCATATCGTATGGCTTTCCGTCAATGAATACATCATCTCTGAAAACACCCTCTTGTACAAAGCCCACCTTGGTGTAGCTGGCAATGGCACGGGGATTATTCGAAAAAACGCGAAGAAACACTTTATTCAGCCCCAGCTTTTCAAAGGCATACGCCAAAATCAGCTCTGCCGCTTGCGTGCCGTAGCCTTTTCCACGAACTGTTTCTTCTCCGATAAAAATACCATACTCTGCTTTTTGATGGTGCACATCGATATCTCTTAAATATACGCTTCCAATCGGCTTTTCGGACAAACATTCTTCGATAATGAACTGTACAACCTTCCCTGTTTTTATTTTCGTTTCAATCCAATGCATATGATCTGCAACGGTCAAGTCATCTCGATAAATAAAAAACTCCTTCACCTGTGGAGAATTTCTCCATCGAATAATATTATCCGTATCAGCTTCGTTTAGCAATCGAATTCTGATATCCATCTTTCCACCTCTTGTCTTCCTAATAATTTAAAAGACTCCATCCCTATATTATCATAGTTTTATCTATTATATTATATTTTTAATTTATTGTCAAGAAAATTTGTTATTCTTCTTTTGCTTTTTCTATAGCATATTTTGAAAAAGTATGCTATAATGCATTTCGTAAAGGAGGTTATCACATGAATGTATACGATTTTGACGATACCATCTATGAAGGAGACAGTACCTTTGATTTCTATAAGTTTTGCCTGAAGAAAAAGCCGAGCATCATTTTTCGGTTCCCTGCCATCACGGCACTGCGCTTTGTGCTGGGTTTTGAGAAAAAGCTGGTATTCAAGGAAAAATTCTATCGTTTTTTGCAAAATTTACCCGATCCGGATGCGTGGGTCTATGCTTTTTGGGACACACACTTAAAAAATATCAAGCCTTGGTACAAAGACCGGCAAAAAGAAAATGATGTAATTATTTCCGCTTCTCCCGAGTTTTTGTTGACCCCGGCATGTGCGCGCCTCGGCATTTCGTTTCTCATGGCATCGCGCGTAGATAAGCATACCGGCAAATATACAGGAGAAAACTGCTGGGGAGAAGAAAAGGTCTTGCGGTTCCGTGAAAAATTCCCCGATGCCGTCGTGGATGAATTTTACTCCGATTCCCTTTCCGACGCCCCCATGGCGCGACTTGGAAAAACTGCATATATCATCAAGGGCACTACCCTCACGGAATGGAAAGAATATGAAAGCACACATAAAAAATAATAAAAAGGCTCTTGGGGCAAATCGTCACCCCGGAGCCTTTTCTTTATTTTTTACTTGCCTGTATATTTGTCTTTAATCGGACGATAGACCTCATCCCATGCATACAGGGCGAAATTTCCATCTGCCGCCATTGTTTTGCTTGTGTTCTTTGTGATTTTTCCGCCCGATGTGCAGGAAATCATACGGCCGTCCGCATCATATTGTGCCAAATACAAATAGGCATCTTCTCCTGACTTTCGAGTATCCGTCACCGTCACAGAGTTATCACGAACGGTCACGCCTAAATCGTATTTAAAACTAAATTTACACAAAAGGGGATAGTATGGTGAAGGATAGAAGCCTCCGATTTTGTTGCGGATAATCTTATAGCTTTCCACATCAAAAAAGTTGTCGGATAAGAACACATAGTCTTTGGGCTGAACACCGATGGTGCCTTCAAATCCGTGATAGGTTGCGCCCGTATCGGAATCCTTCGCCGTATATTTGGCGTCGGAAAGTTTAGCGCCGGTGGTCGCATAGATGGTGTCTTTTTCATTTTCTTGCAGTGTACCCGTTAAAACCGCCGGATAGCCCATGGCTTGGATTTTATCCAAGAGTATGGCAAGCCCTTTTTCTCTGGATTCTTTGCTCACATGATCCAAATGGGTGTTATACACGGCGAACACTTCATTTGTCAAGCGATTTTTAAGTACTGCATAGACACAAATTCGCGGGCAATCGACATTCCATGATGAAGAGCCCACCACGTCCGGGGTTTCAGAAAGCCAGAACTGACCGGAATCCACCAATTCGTATTTTTTCTTAAGATAATAAATACGATTCATTTCTCCATTGGCATTGGAATCTCGACTTACACCGACGGTAGTATAACGGTCACGCAGAGGTGCAAGCCCTTCTTGCCATACACTATTCTCCGCTTGAAAACCAATCACATCCGGATTGTACATTTGAATAACTGCCAGGCCACGCTTCACACGGTTTGCTACCGCATTGTCACCGGAGCCGGCACCGCTTAAATCAAAGGACATCACGGTATTTTCCTTTTCGTTCGCTCTTTTTGCCATGCGAACATCCATATATACAGGATAGTGGTCAGAAACAAATTCCGAACCGTATTTATCGCGAACCACTTTGTAATTATCCACCACAAAATCATTTTTTGTCACCATGGCAAAGTCGATGGGGGTGTTGGTGGTGGTATCGACCGTTCCGTTGCCATGATAGGTGCCGCCCGTATCCGATGAGGTCGCCAAAAACTTCGAGTCGTCGAAAACTTCTGCGGTAATGGTTTTATACACCGACGAGCCTTCATGCAGGTTCAAATCCCCTGTTAAGAACGTCGGAAAACCCAAAGCCTTCACTCGTTCCAGCACCACTTCCATGCCTTTGGCACGTGCTGTGCCGGATTGATGGTCGGTGTGGGTATTGAAGTAAGCAAACACTTCGTCGGTATGGTTATTGCGGAATACACCCCAGGTGCAAACACGACGGCAAGCCGCATCCCAACCATAGGAGCAGGTGTCCGGCGTTTCGGAAAGCCAGAAGGTTCCGCTATCTATTACGGTGAACATATTCTTTTTATAAAAAATTGCACTATATTCCCCCGTAGAATTCGGGTCTCTGCCGATACCAATATAACTATAATCGCCCGACAGATTTGCATTTAAATATTCCATCCATTGCACCGACGCTTCCTGCACGCCCATCAAATCGGGCGAATATTTTCTCACCGTCTGCACAACATAGCCTTTTCTCGGATCGACAAAACTGCCGACAAGCACGTTAAAGCTCATAACACGAATGGTTTCCGGATCTGTAGGAACGGCATTCACCGAAAGCTTGACAAGAACAGGATAATAATTGGAAGGATAGGTGCCGTCGGACAGTTTGGTGCGCACGATGGTGTAAGCGCGCACGGAAAAAGCGCCGGGGGTAACAAAGCAATAATCCTGTGGCTTGGTCGCATTGGACGAACCCTTCCCGTGATAGGTGTGTCCGTCATCCGAAGTGACGGCTATGTCCTGGGAGTCCGCAAGACCAAAGGCTGTCACTTTTTCATAAACGGCATTCCCCTTTTGTGCATTAAAAGACCCCAGCAATACCATGGGCAGAGAATATTTTTTAGCGACCGCCAAAAGCTTTTTTACCTGCTGTGCACGCACCGTATCATTAGAATGGTCTAAATGCGTATTAAAAACAACAAATTGATCCCCGGTGTCTTTTGTGCGGAATACCGCAAAGGTGCAAATGCGCTTGCAAATGGAGTTTGCGACCTGCGAGCCGACAACGTACGGCGTGTCGGACAGCCAAAAGGTGCCGGAGTCCACAAGCACAACTTTATTTGTTTTATAGAAAATCGGATTATACTCTCCCGATGTGCCGCCGTCACGATCGATGCCCGCATGTCTGTAACCGTTGGCATTGAAATGATCCACCGCCGTTTTTACGCAAGCTTGTGCACCGATAATATCGGGGGATTCGCCATGAGCGATCGTGTACACATCTGCTGCGTTTGCTCCTGCCGTGAAGTCATAGGACATGATTTTAAGCTCCGCGGCAGATACGGCCATAAAGGAAAAAACGCATACCATGACAAAAAGCATCAGCGAAAAAACAACCTGTCTTTTTTTCATTTTACAACACTCCTTTATTTTATTCTTTCAAAAGAAACGATGTACCAGTTTCCAATCTGCTCTTTAATCTTCCAATCTACTTGCTCGGCGTAGTGCCGCTCCAAAAACAATGCAACATCCTCTAATTCCCACTGCTGATCCGTAAAGGCATAAATCTCTTCCCCGTCAATCAGCGATCGGAATATGCTGTCCTCGAATTCCGAAAAGCCGCATTGCTCCAATGTATGATACCAGTGGGTGTGAAACACGTCCGCTTCCCCCACATTCACAAAATAAGGCTTTTCTCTTTTCTGTATAAAAGAAATTTCAGGATAGTAAAAATGAACTCTGTGTTCTGCCAAAGAAACAAACCGCTTTCCGTTTTCGCTCTCCGTTTGCAAATAGGTTTTAATGGGTGCATAGGATTCTTGGATAGCTTTTTGTTGTTCAATCAAGCCATTGTTCCGAACCACGATTATGCCAAATGCCAAAAGGCACACAACCGCAACACAGGCACTTTGTAGCCATGGTTTCTTTTTGAAAGGAAAGACCACAGACGGAAGATGATTATCTCCCCGCAAAAGCGTAAACAGTACTAAAAGAAGTCCTAACTGCATCACAGCCAATTGCATCCGCCAAAGCAATCTGCCGCGCAGAATGAGCATAAAAATCATACCACCCGCACAGCCACAGGAGAAAAACAGCCACCATTTATTTTTCTTCTTTCCCAAAAGGAAAACAAAGAGCAAAAATCCCATATATGCCAAGTTGATGACCGACATAAACATGGTTTTGATTGCCCGCCCCACATCCGCGCCATCGGATGTGTTTTGTGCGGCAAGCTTTTGCATTACCTTGCCGAAGGTATTGGGATGAAACACATTGTAGTCGGCAAAATACCAACGATAATACATATCCAGATCTCTGGGAGAAATATGGATTTCTTCAAACAATTCTTTGTTGTCTTCATAAGGAATCCGCGCATTGTCCACCATAACACGGCGTGTTTGATCAAACAACCAGTATTGATATAAAGGATGTGTTTCATCCGACGGAATATAATCTGTTTTCAAATGGGTATACCATCCCAGAAGCAAAACGGAAACGACAAGAAATAAAAGAGGAAGCTTCACTTTCGTTTCAAACAGACGAATCAAAACAAACACCAAAAGCAACACCATCACTGTTTTGGCGGCATTGCCACGGAAGGATGCCCCAAGGGCAAACCACAAAACGGAAAAAAGCGAAATAAAAATATTTCTTTTATGATATGGTGGCTTCTGCGACAAAAACAGCATGCCGCCGGAAAGTGTCGTGAAAAAAGCTACATTGGTGAACGTCAAATGCGACAGGTTGTATACCTGCAAAATAAAACAAAAACCCATTCCCAATGAATATAATAGCCTTTGCTCTCTTTTGCTCTCCTGCTCCGCTTTTTTTAAAAGCCACATAAAAATGCCAAAAGACCCTGTCATGCAGATAAAAGAAAGAATCGCATACCAGTTCAATCCGGGACAACATATATATAAAGGACGCAAAATCCATCCCAATACCAGCCCCGTATAATTAAAATATTCACTGCCCGAAACCGCAACGTCTGCAAGGACACTGTTGATCATGGTATCATCTTCTGTCAGAAACATCAAGGGCGAACATGAGACAATCGCCATGGTCAAAAGCGGCAACCATATCCATATATAGTTTTTACAATGTTTAAAAAATGTCGTCACAGCAAATCATTCCTTTGCCATCTGAATATAAAAATTATAGCAGTAAGTGCCTTTTTTGTCAAGTGACCCGGATACAAGTGGCTTTTTTCAATTAATATCTTCCGTTAGAACCAAAGAGCATGATTTTTTCAATCACTGCTTGCTTGATTGCCTTAACTTTTTCAGGGCGGATGGCGTGATAGTCACCTTCGGCTTCGTCCATGGCTTTTTTCGCCGCAATATAAAGGTCAGTGCAGATATTGATTTTGGCAATGCCGTTTTGGATGCAATTTTTAAAGTCTTCTTCAGACAGTCCCGAGCCGCCGTGCAGAACGAGCGGCGTATCAATCGTGTGCCTGATATCGCTTAATCTTTGAATATCCAGCTTCGGCTTGCAGGTATACGTTCCGTGCGCCGTGCCGATAGCAATTGCCAAAGCATCGATATTTGTCTTTTCCACAAATTCTTTGGCTTTTTCGGGATCTGTATAGAATGCGGAAGGGTCTTCCATATGAGAATCGCCCTCCAAAGAGCCGATGTTGTCACCGACGTGTCCCAGCTCGCCTTCGATGGTTGCCCCATAGGAATGGGCAATCTCTGCCATTTCTCTGACTCTTTCAATATTCTCCTCATAAGATGCGGTAGAGCAGTCGTACATAATGGAGGTAAAGCCGAGCTTGAGCGCTTCCATGCATTTGTCAAAGGTCAAGCCGTGGTCATAATGAACCGCTACGGGAACGGAAGCATTTTTTGCCATATGGATCATGGCAGGCCCCATCAGTTGCAATTCACCGAAGGGCAGAAGCACCTCTGCCGTGCCGATAATGATGGGAGATTTTGTTTCCTCCGCCGCCGCAATGGCCGCCGCTAAAGCATCCGAATCCGTTGTGTTGAAAAGACCGACGGCATATTGATTTTTTTGTGCATCCTTTAAAATATCGTTTAAATTCACTAACATGTTTTTATCCTCCTATGCTTAATCTTCAATTTTAGGTTGTCTTATAATTCCCGAATCTGTAAATTGATCTGTTTCGTCCGTACTCTTGGTGGAGAACTCGGAAACCACAGCGCCCTCTTCTCCCGATTGAAACCAGTGCAGTGTGCCGGGCATAATCGTGTACTGATCCCCGGGATTTAGAATAACCTCACGGAAAATCGTGACATCCGTTGGGGGAATTTTCCCCTGAATGTCTTCTTTTTTTCCTTCACCCTCCACATAAAGATATACTTTGCCGTAGCGGCAACGGAAGGTTTCTTCCTTTCCCTCCATGCCATTGGTGGGTACATGTCTGTGCTCGGGACAGGTCTGCCCGGGGGTCAAAACCATTTCCTTGGCGCAAACACGCTCGGTGTTGATGTAGGTCAGGATTTGAAGACCCACCTTCTCCACCATCCCCAAGCCAAAGTCGGCAACCTCAATATTCTTTTTTTCTTGGTCGTTTAAAACAATCCCCGCTTTTTCATAAAAGGCAAGGGCTTCTTTTACTTGTCGATCAAATTCTGCTCTCGTCATTTAAGATAACCTCCCATATTTTTCAGACATACTTAAAATTTCCGCTTTGGATCTCATGCCGTCTACGCTATTGACTGCAAACAAATTGCAGGCAGCCGCAGCAGAAGCAAATTCCAAAAGTTCTTTTTCCGAAAAACCGTGATATAAGCTGTACAAACAGCCGGCACAGAAAGCATCTCCCGCGCCGACACTTCCTTTGATTTCTTCCTTGGGAATACGCAAAGACGGAACTTCTGCAAAGCATCCGGTTTTTGCGTTCAATGCAAAGGAGCGTTCTTTGCTGTGGATAATCACCATATCCGAAACACCGGCTTCCACCATCTTTTCCATGGCAATTTGAATACTCTTTTTATCAAGAACGCCGTCTTGTGTGTAGGCTTCCAGGTTCCACACACTACAGCCTTCAATTTCATTCATAATGACATAGTTGCAGTATTTCAGCGCCGGAATAATCTTTTTCCCATAGTCAGCATTGCTGTCGCTGACAACATCGATGGAGGTCTTGATGCCTTTTTCCTGTATGCTATGTAAAAACCGTGCCATAACCGTGCCGTATTCCGCATCCGATGCATCAAATCTATCCAGCAAAAGAATATAGCCGATATGAAAAATCTCACAGCTGAGCGCATCCGCTTTTATGTCTTCGGGCGAAAATTCTGCATTGGCACCGCGCTTATGGAAAAATGTCCTGTCCCCCGTCGGCATGCTCATCACGTCGGAAAAGCTTGTTTGCGATGCGGAAGATACGACAATGCCATTTGCATCGATTCCGTTCTGTTGCAACTGCGACAGGATATATCTTCCGTATTCATCCATTCCGACTTTGCCAAAAACCTGAATCGGCATCCCGCGGTCAATCTTGCTTAAATTAATTGCCGTATTGGGAACACAGCCACCAACAGCATAAGAAATGTCCGAAATCGTAGCAAGCATCCCGAGCTTTGGATAGGTTTCAATATTTTTCACCACATCCGCCACAATATTGCCGGCAATGGCTATCCCCTTTTTCTCGCCAAACATAAAATAATCCACCGTCACGCCAAATAAATTGGCAAGCTTCGGAAACACGGTAATATCCGGATACCCTTGTCCGTTTTCCCACTTGCTGACGGTTTTATCACTGACATTGAGCTTTTCCGCCAGACTCTGCTGTGTCATCCCGCTTTTCTTGCGCAATTGCGTGATGATATTTCCAATACTTTTCGGATCCATGCGTTTCACCTCTTTATTTCATTCTAACATATTTTTTATGCAAGGTAAACCTACCGTTCATAGAATTTCCTTTCTGTTTTTGGGGTTTATGTGCACAGACTCTACGGAACGTAGAGTTAGAGATAAGCATCCTCCTGCTTTCGCCGTGGATAACATTTTGATTCAAAAAACCGGCGGATGTATGGAATCATTTCTACATCCCCCGGTTCATTTTATAATATATCTATATGCTCACCATTTAATGCCTTGTTCATGCTTCTAACCGCACAAAATTTACCGCACATAGAACAGCTTTCCTCTATTTCGGGTTTTCTGTCATCGCGAATTTTCTTTGCCGTTTCGGGATCTATAGAGCATTCCCACTGTTTTTCCCAATCAAAGCTTCTTCTTGCATCTGCCATTTGATCATCCACATCTCTTGCATGCGGAATCTTTTTTGCAATATCGGCGGCATGTGCCGCAATTTTGGATGCGATAATGCCTTGTTTCACATCTTCTACATTAGGAAGAGCCAAATGCTCTGCCGGCGTTACATAACAAAGAAATGCCGCGCCTGCCGCAGCGGCTATAGCGCCACCGATTGCGCTTGTTATATGGTCGTAGCCGGGGGCAATGTCCGTAACAATTGGGCCTAACACATAAAAGGGTGCGCCCATACAAATTGTCTGCTGAATCTTCATATTGGCTTCAATCTGGTCAAGCGGCATATGACCCGGGCCTTCTACCATAACCTGAACGTCCTTTGCCCACGCACGTTTTGTCAGCTCGCCGAGTCTTACGAGTTCTTCAATCTGACACACATCGCCGCTATCGGCCAAGCATCCGGGGCGGCAAGCATCTCCCAGGGAAATGGTCACATCATATTCACGGCAAATATCAAGTATCTCATCGTAGTATTCCAAGAACGGATTTTCTTCCCCTGTCATGCTCATCCACGCAAAAACCAAAGAGCCGCCACGGGAAACTATATTCATCTTTCTTTTGTGATTTTTAATCTGATTTATCGTCTTTCTTGTGATGCCGCAATGAAGGGTTACAAAGTCAACACCATCCTGTGCATGAAGCCTTACGACATCTATGAAATCCTTTGCCGTCAGTGTATCTAAATCTCTTTGATAGTGAATGACGCTGTCATATACGGGAACTGTTCCTATCATGGCAGGACATTCTTGTGTGAGCTTTCGTCTGAATGAACGCGTGTTTCCGTGCGAAGACAAATCCATGATAGCCTCCGCGCCCATATTTACCGCCGTCATAACCTTTTCCATTTCGATGTTATAATCTTTGCAGTCTTTGGATACACCCAGGTTGACATTGATTTTGGTGCGAAGCATAGACCCCACGCCATGGGGTTCTATGCAAGTATGTAATTTGTTGGCACAGATTGCCACCTGCCCTTTGGCAACAAGCGCTCTGATTTCCTCCGGTGTTCTGTATTCCTTTTCTGCAACTGCCTTCATCTCAGGTGTTATGATGCCCCTCTTTGCGGCATCCATTTGTGTTGTATAATTTCTCATTCGATCCGTTCCTTTCCATCAGATATTTTTTCGACAAAATGCGATGCAAGGTCAAAGTTGTGCATCATGGGGCCTGAACCTTGACCCAAATCAAGCTGTGCTAAAAGAGCCCCCGAAACATATTCCTTTGCTCTTTGTACGGATTCGGCAAGCGTAAAGCCTTTGGCAAGGTTTGATGCTATGGCACTGGATAATGTACACCCTGTCCCATGTGTGTTGGGATTGTCGATTCGTTTGCCCTCAAACCAATGATATTCTCCGTTTTCATATAAAAGGTCATTGGCATCATGGATGTTATGTCCACCCTTTAAAAGAACCGAACAGTTATATGTGTCACCGATGATTTTGGCAGCACAGAGCATGTCCTCTTTGCTTTTGACTGCAAGTGCTGACAAAACCTCCGCCTCCGGTATGTTCGGTGTAACAAGGGTTGCCATCGGAAGTAGTTTTTGGACAAGTGCCGCAACCGCATCTGTTTTCATAAGCGCAGAACCGCTTGTTGCAACCATCACAGGATCAACAACAATGTTTTTTGCCTTATGGTATTTGAGTCTGTCGGCTATTACGCGAATGAGTTCACTTGATGCGACCATGCCGATTTTTACGGCATTGGGATAGATATCCTCAAATACCGCATCTAATTGCTGTTGCAAAAATTCAGGTGTCGATTCCTGAATCGCTCGCACGCCGGTTGTGTTTTGTGCCGTGAGTGCCGTTATCACACTCATGGCATAAACCCCATGCATCGTCATTGTTTTAATATCTGCCTGGATACCGGCGCCTCCACTGCAGTCACTTCCTGCAATGGTCAATGCTGTTTTCATTTTCATCATTTCATTCTCCGTTCATTTTTCAGCATTGTGTTATATAGCCCTTCGGCTATAGCGACATAAGGTGGTGCCCCCAATCTGCCGCTTGTTTTTTTATTAGTTTAAATCCTCCGAAGCTTTTTTAAATTCTTTGCTGTTTCAAGTAGAATTTCCGTTTCTCTTTTAGGATCATCTGCCTTCATAATGGCGGAAACGACACAAAACCCTGCAATATCAATGCCTTCCAATATCTGCACATTGTTTTTATTGAGTCCGCCAATGGCATTTACAGGGATTGGCACAGCTTTGCATATTGCATCCAGTGTTTCGATGGAAGTTAGAATCGTCTTGACTTTTGTTGTCGTCGGATAAATCGCCCCAACGCCAAGATAGTCTGCGCCCTGCTCTACGGCTTCCAGTGCTTGCGGAACCGTCTTCGTTGTTGCGCCGATGATAAAATCATTCCCAAGAATTTTTCTTGCAGTAGCAATCGGCATATCGCTTTGTCCCAGATGAACACCCTCTGCCCCCATCGCAAGCGCAACATCCACTCTGTCATCAATGATCAGCGGCACATGATATTTCTTTGTCAGTACATGTACCTTTTGGGCGAGGGAAATATATTCTCTTGTGGTTTTATCCTTCTCTCGAAGCTGAAGCAAGCAAGCCCCTCCTTTGAGTGCTTCTTCGGTTCTTCTTAAAAATTCTTCTTCGCTAAATCCGGTGCTGTCCGTTATAAAATACAGCGTTGTATCAAAATTTCGCATTTTCTTTTTCTCCTATACATAAAGATAGTCATTCAGAACCGGCTGCAGTCCTTCCTTTGCAATGTCTTTATACATCGTATCAAGGCTTCTGTTGTCGTCGATTTCAAACTGCTCATCGCCTTGCGCTTCATCTGCCTCTTTTCCGCTGTATTTACTTTCATGGTCTCCGATTCCCGTCGATACCCCTGCCGAAACCTTTGTTGCGGCAATTTTCACAATACCGTTTCTAAATGCCGCACTCTCGCGGGAGGACACGGTAATCCCGACAAAAGGCAAGAAGATACGATAAGCGCAGATAATCTGGCAGAGCTGTTTTTCATGAACATCCATGGGACTGATTTTATCGTTATTGATAATCGGCCGAAGTCTGGGACAGGACAGCGACATTTCCGCATGCGGATATTTTCTTTGCAGATAGTACACATGCAGTGCGCTTGCCAAAGCATCCTTTCTGAAATCCGAAAGGCCCAAAAGTGCGGAAAACGCAACCCCTCGCATGCCGCCCATCAGTGCCCGCTCCTGTGCATCAAATCGATAAGGCCACACCCGCTTCGCCCCAAGCAAATGAAGCTGTTCATAGGTTTCCGTATCATAGGTTTCCTGAAATACCGTTACATAGTCCGCACCGCATTCGTGAAGATATTGATATTCATCGGTAGTAAACAGCGGAGGAGGTTTTTCTGCATGGCAGCCTTTTTTGGAGCAAATGAGATATGGAAATCGTATGACGGGAACGGCAGGGAGCTTGTCATTCTGGCAGGCGTGCGCGAAATAGATGTAAAGGTACCGGTCTCGGAAGAAGAATTCGCC
>JAFPCL010000045.1 GCA_017390225.1 Clostridia bacterium | reverse complement strand
GCATCGAAAGTGTTGAAGCCATAGTCGAGTAGTGCCTTGGCATCGGCAAAGCGGGATTTGGAGTTGGGGGCATTTAAAATTACAGCGATAAGATGCAGATTCCCCCGTTTGGCACTGGCACTGATGCAACAGCCTGCTCCATCGGTGGAGCCGGTTTTCAGCCCCGTAGCGCCATCGTAGAATCGGATCAGTTTATTGGTATTTGCCAACTGAAAAGCACCGCCGCGAAGGGTATCCATCCATATGGTGGTAAATGCATAAATATCGGGGAAAGCCAAAAGTGCGCAGGACATTTTGGCAATATCTCTTGCGGTAGACAAATGCCCCTCGGCATCCAAACCGTTGGTATTATGAAAGGTTGTGTTTTCCATCCCCAGCTCTTTGGCGCGGCTGTTCATCGCTTCCACAAAAGCACTTTCCGAGCCTGCGATATATTCACCCAAAGCCACACAGGCATCGTTGGCACTGGCAACAGCAACGCCCTTTAATAAATCCCGCACACTCATCTGCTCGCCTGCATCCAAAAAAATCGTAGAGCCGCCCATGCTTTTTGCCCGCTCGCTTGCCGTTACGATATCATCATAGGTGATGTCGCCGCGTTCGATAGCTTCCATAGTAAGAAGCATCGTCATAATTTTGGTAATGGATGCCGGCGGCATGGGGCTGTCGGCATTATTTTCATACAGCACCTGCCCCGTGGTGGCTTCCACCAGAACGGCAGATGTGCAAGAAAGCGCAACTTCCCCTTCGGCATACACCACAACGGATAATAAAACCACAAAAAGCCCAATCATGCAGATTATTCGTTTCATATGATTTCCCTTTCTTTCTACGTTTTGTGCTTATTCGTACCGAAGAACTCATTCGTGGCACAAACGATTTCTTTCCATATATATTTATGCATCGCCCGAAAAATGACTTGCAAAATTCTTTATTTCATGATAGAATAAAAAAGATGTTTCATCATAGAAACGAACTTTTCCGCATAAGATGGTTTATACTATATTCGGAAAGGTCGATTTTATGAAAACGCCCACACTGGCTGAATTATATGTCATTGCCAAAGAGCTTCAAATCCCCTCTTATCGCAAATACAAAAAGGATGCTTTGATGGCACGGATTGAAGAAATAAAAGAAGAAGCGGCAAAGCTCTTGCCGGAGCCGCAAACCAAAGTATGCGGCATATTGGAGCTGATGCCCGACGGCTACGGCTTTCTTCGTGACCCCGATTTTGTCAGCCGCGGCAATGAAACTTATGTATCGCCCGTGCAAATCAAGCGATTTTGTCTTAAAACCGGCGATGAGATTCAAGGCATCGGCAGGCGGCAAAAGGACACCGATAAATTCCGTTCCCTGATTTTTTTAACTTCCGTCAACGGTGGTGCGATGGATCAGGTCTTCAAGCGAAAAAGCTTCGAAGCTTTAACGCCCATATTCCCATGCGAGCCGATTCGTTTGGAAAGTGCATCCAACAACTACACCATGCGATTGATTGACCTTATTGCTCCCATCGGCAAAGGGCAACGTGCACTCATTGTTGCACCGCCTAAAGCCGGCAAAACCGTGCTTTTAAAAAACATTGCCGCATCGATCAATGCAACGCATGGCGACAGTGTGAAGCTGATGGTGCTCCTCATTGATGAACGCCCCGAAGAAGTAACGGATATTCAAAGAAGCGTTCATGCGGATGTTTTATATTCTACTTTTGACGAGTCCTCGGAGCATCACACGAAAATAGCGGAGCTTGCGCTGTCCCGTGCCCTTCGATTGGTGGAATATGGGCAGGATGTCATCATTTTATTGGATAGCTTAACACGGCTCACCCGTGCCTACAATCTCAGCATGCCTGCCACAGGAAAAATATTATCCGGTGGGCTTGACTCTGCGGCTTTTTATAAACCGAAAAAGTTTTTCGGAGCGGCAAGAAACATTGAAAACGGCGGTTCTCTTACGATTCTTGCCACCGCACTCACGGACACCGGCAGTCGCATGGACGATTTGATTTATGAGGAATTTAAAGGCACGGGAAATTGTGAAATCCATCTGGATCGCCGTTTAAGCGAAAAACGCATTTTCCCTGCCATCGACATCAACAAATCCGGCACACGTCGGGAAGAGCTTTTAATGCCGCCGGAGAAGCTGACCGCCATGGTTTCCCTGCGCCGTGAGCTCAATGCCATGGCAAGCGGCCATACGGAAATGACGGAATATATTTTAAATATGTTGGTTTCCACCAAAACCAACGACGAATTTGTTGAAAAAGTAAACCAAAGCTTTTATAAGAGAAGCAAAAGATAACGCTCGGAGGTCATCATGAATTATTTAGAATGCAGAGAAAAATATCCCGTATTTCAATATCATGGCTATGTGGCACATGAAGACCATGAAAATCTTTTTGTCACCTATCATTTTTCCATTCCCACACTGGCAGAGTTCTCCCCCACCTGGACATTTCCGAAAACCAACCCTAATTCTGTGCTTGACGGCAATAAGACACTATCTGTGATGCTTGACGATTTAGGGCTCACAGAGCTTGTGAGCTATTGGAAGCTCACCATGTCGCCTCGGGTGGAGCTTTTGTCCACAAGCCTTGATGAAGCATCGATTGCCTTTTATAAAAAGCTTTATTATCACGGCTTGGGCGAATATTTTTATCTCAATCATATCGAGATTGATATGGAATCCTTTATGGATATCATTCCCCTGGGGCAAGAAAAAGAAGGAACGGATATGCCCTTGACCGAAAGCGGAAAACGCATGATTCCCATCGGTGGCGGCAAGGATTCTGCCGTCACACTGGAAGTTTTGTCTTCACAAAAAGACACGAGCTTCTGCTTTGCCATCAACCCCCGTGGTGCCGTGAACAATACGGTTTTAGCCGCCGGCTATGATGACAGCCGTTTTCTAAAGGCAAAACGAACGCTTGCCAAAGAAATGCTGGAGCTCAATAAACAGGGCTTTTTAAACGGGCACACGCCTTTTTCTGCGATTGTTGCTTTCTCCGGCGCTATCACGGCGTATATCAACGGCATCCGTGATGTGGTTCTGTCCAACGAGGGCAGTGCCAACGAAAGCACAGTATTGGGAAGCACAGTCAACCATCAGTATTCCAAGAGTCTGGAATTTGAAGCCGATGTGCGGGAATATATGCAAAACAAGCAAAAATCCGGCATCAACTATTTTTCTCTTCTTCGCCCCTTGAGCGAATACCAGATTGCCGCCTATTTTGCCAAGCATAAAAAATATCACGATATTTTCCGCTCCTGCAACAAAGGCAGTAAAGAAGACATTTGGTGCGGTGCATGCCCGAAGTGCTTGTTTGTTTATCTGATTTTATCGCCGTTTCTTTCGGAACAAGAGCTGATTTCCATTTTCGGACACCGTTTGACGGATGATGAAAATCTGCTTTCGGATTTTGAGAAGCTCACGGGACTTTTGCCCGAAAAGCCCTTTGAATGTGTGGGAAGTCGCAGTGAAGTGATTGCCGCCATCACGGAAGCCATGAACGCCATGGATGAAAAAGACTATCCGATGATGTTCCGAAAATTCCAAGAAACCGCTCTGTATCAAAAGAACACGCACCCCGGCAAGAATTTTTTGGGCAAAGTACATTCGAATCATTTTCTTCTTCCCCACTATTACGATGCCTTGAAACAGGCCATGGACTTGGAGGAACACTAACACCATGAAAGCATTTTTGAAAGAAAAAATCAAAGATAAAAAAGTTCTGATTCTCGGTTTCGGCAAAGAAGGCAGTGCCACGCTGTCTCTTTTGCAATCCGTTGGTGGCTACGATTCTCTTCACGTTGCCGACAAAAATTCTGTGGATATCCCCGGCATCCCTTGTATTTGCGGCGACAGCTATATGGATGCCTTAGAAGATTACGATTTGATTTTCAAGTCCCCGGGCATTGCGATTTTAGACCCCAATCCCAATCTTCTTGCCAAGCTGACATCACAAACGGCGTGTTTTTTGGAACGGTATCGTGATCAAATCATCGGTGTCACGGGAACAAAGGGCAAAAGCACCACATCTTCTTTGATTTATCATGCCTTAAAATCCGCCGGCAAGCCTGCCTATCTC
>JAFPCL010000044.1 GCA_017390225.1 Clostridia bacterium | reverse complement strand
ATCAGGATTTTTCCATGTAATTATGTACCCTGTAGGATATCCATTGTATAACGAGTCTACCAAGTCCCTCACCTGACTTCTTTTCCATACAAAAGGTCTTTGTATTTCAGGTATAACAAAATCTTCAGCCTCAATAAGACCAAGTATTGCACTAATTGAGTATTGCATTAAAGTAAACTTTTCGCCTGTCATATTTTCCCTCCTGAATTACATTATTTGTATCAAAATTTCTAACCATTTTTAATACCACTATCTTTAGATAAAACGAGTTCTGCTCCGTCGCAGAATCGTTATGCACGAAAAGAACCCATGATCAATGCCATAACGCACTGACCATCCAAAGCGGAAACATCCGCTTCGCTCATAGATTTAAACTCCGTTCAAGCTCATTCTTTTCTAAAATCTTACCATGAGCTGACGTATCCCATCATCTTTCGCACTTCCATAAAATTACTCATTTAGTATTATACTCCCACGGAAGTGTTTTGTCAACGACCTTGGAAGAATGTAGAGTTACAATTTCAAAAATTCCTGCGATTACTAAAAAAGGGGCGTGTGTGACTTTTACACGCTCCCCTTTTATTTTTACTTTTTACTATTTTCTTTTACTGTATTAATTGCCGATATCAGCATTCTGCGAATTTGCCCACACCGGTTACTGATCACTTTGTATTGCTCGTTATCAATATATCCTGTTTTACTGAGCAACTCTAACCAATACTCCGACGCATAACACTCTTTCAATGCAATTTGCATTTTTGAAATAAAATCCGCCGAATAGCTGCCACAGGCGAATTTAGCTATAATTTCATCTAAGATGAAATTATTTCGTTTCTTCCATTAGCTCTTTAAACAACGGAAGAGCTCTTTTAATCATGTCCGTATCTACACAGTAAGACAAGCGGACAAAGGCGGGGCAACCGAAGCCGGCACCACCGACAATCAAGATGTCTTTTTTCTTGGCACGCTCGGAGAATGCCGCACCGTCGCCTTCGGGGGCGCGAACAAAGAGATAGAATGCACCGTCGGGCTTGGCACAGAAGTAGCCCCAAGATGTGAGTGTATCATATAACAAATCACGGTTTTCTTTATAGGTTGTAAGATCCGGCATCACATCGGCGCAACGGGCGATGACACGTTGGACAAGGCTGGGGGCGCAGACATAGCCGAAGGAGCGGGCGGCACCGGCAACGGCATCGTAGACCATCTTCCAATCGTCCATGTCTTCATTGACCAGCACATAGCCGATACGTTCTCCGGGCATGGAAAGAGACTTGCTGTAGGAATAGCAAACCAGTGTGTTTTTATAGTAGTTCATGACAAAGGGAACGGCTTGTCCGTTATACACCAGTTCACGGTAGGGTTCGTCGGAAATAATAAAGATGGGCTTTTGGTATTCTTCGCTCTTCTTCGTTAAAAGCTCTGCCAATTTCTTTATGGTTTCCTCTGTGTAGACCGTGCCGGACGGATTGTTGGGCGAATTGATAATGATTGCCTGGGTATTTTGATTGATTGATTGCTCTAAAGCTTCAAAATTGATTTGGAAATTTTCTTCATCCGCAGGCACAACTTTCAGTTTTCCGCCGCCGATTTCCGCAAAGCAGCGGTACTCGGGGAAAAAGGGTGCAATGGCGATAAACTCCGTATCGGAAGAAATGGTGAGCGCACCGATGCAGGAGGTCAGCGCCGCCGCCGCACCGCAGGTGATATACAGTGCTTGGGGGCTGATTTTTCTGCCCGTTCTTTTTTCTAAATTTTCAGCAATGGCACGGCGCGTAGCTTCATCGCCTTGGGCACTGGTGTAGCCATGCACTGCCAAGGGGGCATCGTTTGCCACGATGTCCAAAAAGGCTTCCTTCACGGCTTCCGGTGCCGGAATGCTGGGATTTCCCAAAGAGAAATCGTATACATTTTCCTTTCCTACCGCCGCCATGCGCGTTTTCCCGTATTCAAACAGTTCGCGGATGGCAGAGCGCTGACTCCCCAGCTTATAGGCTTTTTCGTTAATCATGATAATTCCTTCTTTCTTTATGATTCATTGTTTATGTATTTCTCGTGTATTTTCTTGATTTCTGTATATAATCCATTTGGAAAACAAAAATTCAAGGATAAAATTAGAGAGCATCGTCACGGCAAGAATGACATAATCATTAATCCCGCCCGTTTCCGCCACATGCCCCAGCCAGGTAGACAAGGGCGTGAAAACGGCATAAAAGCCAAACAGCTTTGCCATGGCAATGGGAACATTTGCCGCAGATTTAAAAGTAAAACGACGATTAAAAGTGAAGTTCCAAACAATCGACAACACAAGCGAAGTCAGATAACCGGGCCAATACCGCCAGTGCAAAAGCTCATTAAAAACAGTAAAGCTTGCTACCTGGATGATGCCTGCCGATATGGAAAACAATGTGAATTTCAGCAGTTGAAACATGGATTCCTTTTTCATGTCAACATTCCCTTCTTTTCATCGTTCCCATTGCATGAATGGCACTTGTAATATCTCCCCCGATTCTGTTCGTGCAAAATTGTTGAGGAAACTCATCTATCAGCTCAGCTTCTAAAAAATCCGACAGATCACGTTTCCATGCATATATTCTCGTTGTGTCCAAAGCTCTGAAAAAATCTATAGAAAAACATGACTTTTGGTATT
>JAFPCL010000043.1 GCA_017390225.1 Clostridia bacterium | reverse complement strand
GGCGTATTTTTTATGGGGATTGACGGGTGTTTTGTTTCTTTGCGGACAAAATGTGCAGGCGGCAGTTGCTATGGCGATGAAGAACTGCCTGTATGTACTGGTGCCTGTCATATTTCCGAGTTTGGTTCTTTGCCTGTGCCTTGTTCGTGTGACAGGGAAGCCGCCCAAGCTCCTTTTGCAGTTTTTTCGGTTTTTGGGATTGCCTGATGGCGCGGTGCTTCCTTTTCTTTTAGGGATGTTTGGCGGATACTGCACCGGTGCCAAGCTGATCCAAACGATGTGGGATAAGGGCAAGCTTTCAAAAAAACAGGCAAGCATGGCACTTTCTTTTTGCGTGAATCCCGGATATGGATTTGTGGCAGGTGTTCTAAAGAGTGACGGGAAATGGGTCTATTTATTTTTGCTTTTGTCTTCTTTATTGGTGGGCACGATGGCTTGTCGGAAGGAATCGGTTGTTTTTGAAGAGGAAGCAACGCAAAACATCGAAATTGTATTCAAAGACGCATTGGGGGAGGGCATATCTGCCATGCTTGGCGTGATTGCATCGGTGCTTTTGTTTTCCGCAGTAAGTGCTTGCATACCAAATAACATGCCACTGATGGGACTGGATGTCACCTCGGAACTGCTAAAACTTTGCGAAAAACTTCCCTTGGCTGCATTTTTATTGGCATTTGGCGGCTTGAGCATATTCCTTCAGGTGCGTGTTTTGTGTCCGTTCGCATCAAAGCATTTTATTTTTGGCATGTTTATCAAAGGGATGATGGCTATAGGGTTCGTTTTTTTTGCACAAAAAAAAGGTGCCGCTATGGCGGCAACCTTTGGGGTAGCATTATTGTGTGTGATTACGGCTGTAAAGCAACGGGCTGTTCTGTGGAAATCTCGGCATTACAATAGAACAAAATACGGTCGAGCATATCACTCCATGCAAGATATGTTCCGTCTGCAAAAATAAATTCCGTTTTATCGTACATTGTGCGACGATACAGAAGAAGCGGAATTTCCTCTTCTGTTTTATAATTGACGATTTCATTTAAATCAACAAGTCCAATGGCAGAATTGTTTTTCGAAGTGCCGATGCTGGTGTAATCTCTGCCGGTGATGGCATCGGGAATGTTTAAACAAATATTGCCGGGACGATATGTACCCATGGGCGAAACAGTTTTGATCAATTTATTGACGGCAGTGTAATCGGCGGCATTGATGGTTGTTGTGAATCCGTTTATCAAAGAGAGCCATCGGGATTTTTTATTTGCATTGACTTCATAAATACCTATATCGGAACCAATGCGAATGTTGCCTGTTTCTTTATGAATAAGAATCCAGCGCATATCGTCGGTTTTTTTCATAATGTTGGCAGAATAATAAGAATTTTCATCCCATTGCTCGATGATATGGGTGTAGGTCATATCCGAAAGGAAGAAAGAAGCCTGGTCTTGGGGAATGGTGAAAACAAAGTCGAAGCCCTCTTCGTTTTCTTTGGAAATCTGGATGCCAAAGATTTCCTCATTCGTCAGGGGAATACTTGCTGTCGTTGACCAAATGTTGAAAGAACGGAGATTGACATTATCTTTATTGGAGGAGGTGGCCAAAGCAACGGCATGGATCCCGTCGGCATCAATGGTGATATCAAAGCTGTTGCCTGTTCCGATCTTTCCGAAGAATTCACTTGCAACAATACCGATATAAAGAACGCCGTCCCGAATCTCATGGGTGTAGCCCATATAGCCGGGCAATGCCGTGTCTGCGGTGTTGTAGCTTAAATTCCCTGCCATAGAATATGTATCCATGCGAGCGGAGACAGAGGCGGAGTACACAGCACCGGACAAATGCACCTGCCCGTCCGCCACGGAAATTTCATCGACACGAACATTGGAAGGGACGGTACAAGCGTAGAACCCTTCTGTTTTCCAGGCGCGCGATTCGTGAACATAAATATAAGCAACGCCCGCAAAAAATAGGACAAGTGCAACACAAAAGATTAACATAAATAAACGAACAAAATTTTTCATGAAAATTTCTGTCCTTTCCGAATTTTAATCATGATATATTTTAGCACATTCGTCACAAAAAAGCAAGTTGTTTTTATAAATCATAGCATTTTTTTAACAAATTTCGTAAAATTGCTTGCTTTTTGATTTTTTCTATGCTATAATTTACGAAAATATTTTTTGGAGGTTTTAAACCATGAAGAAAATCGTAGCTCTTTTGATGGCTCTTTGCATGCTCGGCATGTTCTGCGCCTGCGGTACCCCCGCTGAAACCACCCCCGCTGAAACCGAAACAGAAGTAGAAGCAGAAGCAAAGCATTTTGCTATTGCAACCGACAAAGGCTTCTCTCCCTTTGAATTCCAAGATGCTGATGGCAATATCGTTGGTATCGACATGGACATTTTAGCCGCTGTTGCTGAAGATCAGGGCTTCACCTATGATCTGCAGTACGTTGGTTGGGATGCAGCTATTGCTGCTTGCCAGTCCGGTCAGGCAGACGGCATGATTGCCGGTGCTTCCATCACCGATGAAAGAAAAGCAAACGGTTGGATTTTCTCCGACGGTTACTATGATGCAACCCAGGGTATGGCTGTTGCCGCTGATTCCGAGATCGCTTCTTTTGAAGACCTTGCCGGCAAGTCTGTTGCTGTTAAGAACGGCACCATGAGCAACACCTATGCGGAAAGCATCAAGGAACAGTATGGTTTTGAAGTTGTTACCTTCTCCACCTCTCCCGATATGTATCAGGCAGTTATGGGCGGTCAGGTTGTTGCTTGCTTCGATGATACCCCCATCCTCAAGTACAACATCAAGATCGGCGAACTGGATATGAAGTTTGTTGAAGGTACGGAAAACGAACCTGCACAGTACGGTATGGCTATTTTTGATGCCGCTAACCAGGAACTGCTGGATCTCTTCAATGCAGGTCTTGCCAACATCCGTGCCAACGGCAAATACGATGAAATCATCGCAAAATATCTCGGCTAATTTTTAATTCAAAAAGTATGGTTGAGGGATTGAAAGTGTTTGGCTTGCCTTGCACTTTTCAATCCCTTGCCGAATGTTATAGGAGGCTTTTCGGTCTATGAGCCAGGTTTTAAATACATACGGTCCGCTCTTGCTTTCCGCCATGGGACAAACTCTGCTTCTGGCACTTTGGGGCTTGTTCTTTGGTTGCATCTTAGGTATCGTCTTTGGATTGGCAAGCGTTGTGGACAATAAAGTTTCAAGAGCCATCGCCGCCGTGTATGTTAATCTCATTCGCGGTGTGCCTATGATTGTTTTGGCTTTCTTTGTGTTCTACGGTGTTCCATACGGACTTCGTACCATTTTCGGCGTCCGCACGGTATTTACCGCTTTGCAGGCAGGTACGATCTGTCTGGCACTGAACTGCGGTGCGTATATGTCCGAAATTATTCGTGCCGGTATTCAAGCCATCGATCCCGGGCAGATGGAGGCTGCGAGAAGTCTCGGTCTTACTTACTGGCGTTCCATGTTCCGCGTTGTTCTTCCGCAGGCGGTGAAAAACATGATTCCCAGTATCGTGAATCAGCTGATTATTACACTCAAGGACACATCCATTTTGTCTGTTATCGGCTTCCCGGAACTGGTCAACAAGGCACAGAATGTCATTGCTATCACCTTTAAATCCTTTGAAGTGTGGGGCATTGTTGCCATTATGTACCTGATTGTTATCCTGAGCTTGCAACAGGTAGCCAAGGCTTTGGAGAGGAGGCTGAACCGTGGAAGATAATAGAAAAGTTAAGATTCATGTTTCGAATCTGGAAAAGAGATTCGGTCATCTGGAGGTTTTGAAGGGAATTTCCACGGATATCTATGAAGGGGAAGTGGTGGTTGTTTTAGGCCCTTCCGGCAGTGGTAAATCCACATTTCTTCGCTGTCTGAATCGTTTGGAAACCATTACCGCCGGTGAAATCATCGTCAATGGAAATCACATTGATGACAAGAAAATCAATATCAATAAAGTTCGTGAGAACATCGGCATGGTGTTCCAGCACTTTAATCTTTTTGCTAATTTAAATGTGTTGCAGAATCTGATGCTTGCTCCCGTTGATTTGAAAAAAGCAACGAAGGAAGAAGCAAAGCAAGAAGCTATGCGTATGCTGGAAAAGGTCGGCTTGACCGATAAAGCAGAAAGCTATCCGCATCAGCTCTCCGGCGGTCAGAAACAGCGTGTCGCCATTGCCCGCGCCCTTTGCATGCATCCCGATATCATGCTGTTTGACGAACCGACATCTGCGCTTGACCCGGAAATGGTCGGCGAAGTTCTGACGGTTATGCGAGAACTGGCAGCCGGCGGCATGACCATGGTGGTCGTCACCCATGAAATCGGCTTTGCCCGCGAGGTTGCCGACCGTGTGTTCTTCATCGACGAAGGTATCATTCAAGAAGAAGGCACACCGCAAGAAATTTTCACAAATCCGCAAAATCCGCGTACAAAGGATTTCCTGAACAAAGTGTTATAATTAAAAAGCTTCCCTGTATAAGGGGAGCTTTTTTTTGTAGGTTATTTTAGGGGATAGAAGAGATTTATGGGGTAGGCACGACACATGGGTCGTGCCGTACATTCTTTTGAGGGGAAATGACGGAGTCATTTCCCTGGGGGGATTTAAGGGATGGAGGAGATTTAAGGGGAGAATGGAATTGGGGATAGCGAGGATTTATGGGGGCGGCAGGATTTTGGAGATAGCGAAGAATTAGGGGATAGGAACGACACGTTGGTCGTTCCGTACTTTCTTTTGTAGGGAAATGACGAAGTCATTTCCCTGTGCGGGATTTAAGGGATAGAGGAGATTT
>JAFPCL010000042.1 GCA_017390225.1 Clostridia bacterium | reverse complement strand
TGGATTTTGAAAGCCAAAGAAGAAACGGGGCGGCTGTATGGGACACGACGGTTTTTAAAGACGGAAAGAAAATCGGAACGATGACGGACTTTGCCCACAGCACCGAGCCTGTGCTGTATCGTGTGATGGAGTGGGAAGAAGACGTAGAGCTTATAATCTCCTCGGACTTTTCGGCATTTTCCATCGATGCGCTGACGGAAAATGCACAAGGGCTTTTGGCGTGTGTGCCGGAAGGAAGCATGGTGTTTTCCCTGTGCAAAACCGATCGGGAGTTTTACTGTGCATTGTTGTCCGATGGAAATGTGCAACAAAAAGGGAATATTCTGCATTGCAAAAAAGGAAAATCCGTCGTATACTTTGTGGCAGGCGATGCGGGAAAAGACAAGGTGAGTAGTTTTTCTCAATGCCTTTCTTTGTGCAAAGCCGTGCTTGAAGAGAATGTAGATAATGCGTTGACACAAACGCTTGCAAGCTGGAAAGCTTATGCTGGTCGTATTCGCAGATTTGATGAAGCATTGCAAAAAAAGGGCATTGCCGCGAAAAGACAGGCTGAGGTTTTGCAAATGGTCGAGGATGTTGCCATTTGCCTGAAAACCCAAACGGCAAAGCAGGGCGGCATTTTGGCAGGTCAGCATTATCATTTGGCATACGGCAGAGATTCCTACGGCGATATCCGAGGGTATCTGGCGCTTGGGCTCTTTGAAGAAGCAAAAACAAGCATTTCTTCTTTTTGCGACACGTTTAAACGGCGCGGATTTATTCCCAATGCGAGCGGCATGGGGATCGATTGTGCCCACTGCCATGAAAACGATGCTTCCGAGCAGACCGGCTATTGTCTTTTGTATTTTACCGATTACTACAAAGCAACCGGAGATTGTGAATTTTTAAGAGAAAATATAGACTTTATTTTATGGCTCATGCAGGTGCAGAAAAATCTTCTGCATCAAAATATGATGCCCTTTAACGGCGATGAAACTTATATCGCCGGCGGTCTTGTGCCGCGCAGTGCCATTGATAACGGCTCTATGGAAGCCACGGCAATCTACATGGAAAGTGTTGAACGCATCCTTGCCGCAGATGAGAAAATCGGGCTGTTTGCGCCCGAGATTCGCGCGGAATATGAAGCATCCGTCAGGGACACAAAAGCCGCTTTTGCGGAAAATTTCATTGCGGAAGAAGAAATATATATCAATAATCCCAAACGAGCGGAAAATGCACCGCTTCCTGCATATCGCCACGGCGTGTGCCACGGGTGCGGCGGCATCCGCCATCTGTGCCGCACAGAGGAAAAAGGCTATTTGTGTACCGACTGTTTCGGGAAAAAGCCTACCCATGTGAACACACAAAGGTTCACCCTCGGCTGTGCAGTTTTGATGCCGATTTTCACGGGGATTCGCTTGCCCGAAACTATTATCCGCGAAAAATTAGAAACGGTGATGCATGAAAAACGAAAAACAAATTTTGACCAAGCTTCCGATGAAAAGCTGGTAGGCTATGAATACGGCTTGATTTTATACGTTGCCGCCAAGCTTGGTTACCGTGAAGGATTGGAAGACTTTGTAGACTATATTTTATCCCAACGAGATTGCTTTGGCGTGTGGTCGGAGTATTATCAATCCGGGCGTGCCTTTGAAAGCTCTTGCCCGTACCGTCCGTGGGAGAGTGCCATCAACATGATTGGTGTTCTTGCCTATCTGTTGGGAGAGGAGATGGTTTCGTGAGCGTGATTGTGCAAGCGGATTTTGCGAGAAAAGCCAAAGAATTAACGCCTTCTTTGCACCACAAAACAATTCTGCCGCAAAGGATGGTGGACATTGCTTCCGATGGTGCGGCATATCAGGGCTTTCGTGTGGTGGATATAGAAAAAGCACAGCTTCCGTTGACACTCCGTAGCGGCGAATGTGTGATATTGGATTTCGGTGCGCATAACGTGGGATATCTTCACTTTTCCGTGAACCATTTCGGAGCGGTAAAAATTACCGATGCTCCTGTGATGCTCTCGTTTTCCTTTGGAGAATTTCCTTTGGAGATTATGGCATCGAAAGAAAACTACCATGGCACGTTAGGGAGCGGATGGCTACAGAATGAAACCAAATCCATGGTTTTTACGCCATATACCGGGGCTTTGGAGAGAAGATACGCCTTTCGGTATCTGAAAATTGAACGGGTGGACACGGCGTCATTTCCGATTGCGATAGACAATCTGTATGTTGATGGCGTTTCTTCGGTATCTATGGAGGAAGTGCCGCTTTTTCATATTCCCGACAAAGCCTTAGAACAAATTTATAAAATGAGTCTATGTACTTTGAAGGAATGTTCCCAAGAAGTTTTTGAAGACGGGCCGAAACGCGACCGCCGACTCTGGTTGGGTGACTTGCGACTGCAAGCACTTTCGGATTATGTGTCATTTAAAAATACGGCACTGGTAAAACGATGCTTGTATTTGTTTGCGGCATATCGCCGATCGGATGGCTTTGTGGCACCTTGTGTGTTTCCCGATTCGCCGCCCTATATAGATGCTAAGGGGTGGCATTTATCAGATTATTCCTTGTTTTTTTCGTCTTGTTTATATGACTATATGTTGTATCAAAAGGATTTATCTTTGGTTGAAGAACTCTATGATACTGCCTTTTTGCAAGTGCAATTGGTGATGAAGCGCATGGAGGCAGACGGCACTATAAAAGGTAGCGATGTCTTTATTGACTGGTGCGAAGGGCTCGATAAAAGTGTGGCGTTTTTGGGCGTGTATCTTTATTGCTTGCACCACTTGAGAACAATCACAGAAGTCTTGGGAAAAGACAGTGCATGGATCGTAGCCGAAATCAAAGAAAAGGAAAGAATCCTTTTATCTTATCGGAATAAAGATGGATTTTTCGTCACAAAAAGCGGACAACTGTCCTGGCATTCTCAAATCTGGAGCGCGCTGTCCGGATGTCTGTCACGGGAGGAGAACCTTCTTCTTTTGCAGAAAACAAAAGAAGAGAATCCCAAAGTGCACATCCACACCCCGTATATGATGCACTTTTATATTGAAGCATTATATACTATGGGGGCAAAAGATGAAGCAATGGATGTGATTCGTGAATTTTGGGGTGAGCTTTCTTCGGCAGGGTATGATTGCTGTCCGGAAATTTTCAATCCGGAAAATCCCATGGAATCACCCTACAATGCACCCGAGATCAACAGTACGTGCCATGCATGGAGCTGCACGCCAATCTATTGGATATACAGATATTATCATGAAATATAAGGAGGAAATGAAAATGAAAGACATTACATTGGTGGTTATGGCGGCAGGGATGGGAAGCCGTTTCGGCGGACTCAAGCAGGCAGAACCTGTCACCCCTGACGGAAAGGCAATTATCGATTTTTCCGTGTTCGATGCCAAGAAAGCAGGCTTTACAAAGGTTGTGTTCATCATCCGTGAGGATATGAAGGAAGATTTTATCCGTTTGGTGGGAAGCCGTGTGGAGAAAGTGCTTCCGACGGAATATGTGATGCAGGATATGACGGTTTTGCCCGACGGCAGAACAAAGCCCTTTGGCACGGGTCATGCCATTTTATGTTGCAAAGGCACGGTGAATGAGCCTTTTGCCATTATCAATGCCGATGATTACTATGGAAGCAATGCCTTTATGGCAATGGCAGAGCACCTCAAAAATGCCGATAAGGGTGAATTTGCCATGACGGCATATGAGCTTTTTAAAACCTTAAGCCCCAACGGCACCGTATCCCGTGGCGTATGCTCCGTGAATGACGGCTATTTAACCGACGTTACGGAAATTACCAAAATTGACACACAAGGCAAGTGCGAAATCGACGGAAAAGAACAGCAATTGGCTTCCGATACGCCTGTTTCCATGAATTTGTGGGGCTTAACACCGGATATTTTCGAAGAACTGGAAATTGAATTTAAGGAATTTTTAGCAACGGCAGATCTTATGAAAGCCGAATTCTTTATTCCCACCGTCATCAATAACATGGCAAAAAAAGGCTTGGCAACCATTCGCGTATACAAGAACACGGATCAATGGTACGGCATCACTTATCGCGAGGATCTGCCTTCTTTAAAAGAAGCGATTGGAGGATATATCGATGCAGGATTATACGAAGGAATGTAAGCTGTTAGAAAGCTTTGCAATACAGGGCAAGGTGCAAAGCATTGCACCTTACGGCGAGGGACATATCAATGTGACCATGCTGGTGGTGACGGATCAGGCAAAATACATACTGCAAAAAATCAACACCGTGGTGTTTAAAAATCCGGAGCAGGTGATGAATAATATTCTGCTTGTGACGGAGCACATCGGAAAATGCGGCGCACTTTCTTTGACCGTGATTAAAACCAAAGACGGCGCACCTATGCTGAAAACCGAAGACGGATGTTACCGCGTGTATGATTTTATCGATGATTCCGTAACGTATCAGAAAGCCGAGGACAGGGAAGTGTTCAAAAATTCAGGCTTTGCCTTCGGCGAATTTCAAAACCATTTGGCAGATTTTGATGCATCCAAGCTTTTTGAAACCATTGCACGATTCCATGACACGCCGAACCGCTTCCAAAACTTTTTGAAGGCAGTGGAAGAAAATAAGTCGGGGCGATTAAAAGATTGTGAAAAAGAAGTCGCTTTTGTGATGGAAAGAAAAGATACGCTGGATAAAATCGTGAAAGGCCTCGAAGACGGAAGCGTTCCTCTGCGTGTCACTCACAACGACACCAAGCTCAATAATATTTTGATGGATGGCAAAACGAAAAAAGGAAAAGCCGTCATTGACCTCGACACGGTCATGCCCGGCTCTATGCTATACGATTTCGGCGATTCCATTCGCTTCGGGGCATCCACTGCCGCCGAGGACGAAAAAGACTTGTCGAAGGTGAATTTCGATATTGATTTATTTAGAGCCTATGCCGAAGGCTTTGTCGGTGCCGTGAAGGAGAAAATAACGAAAAGAGAAGCAGAGCTTTTGCCGTATAGTGCGTACCTCATGACCATAGAGTGCGGCATGCGCTTTTTGACCGACTTTATCGACGGTGACACCTATTTTGCCACCAAGTATCCCGAGCACAATCTGGTGCGCTGTCGCACCCAGTTTAAGCTGGCAGAGCAGATGCAGGTAAGAGAAAAAGAGATGGCACAGGTCATCGAAGAAATTTTAGGGTAAATAAAAAAGCTATTGTAAAAATGGGGCTGTCGCAAAGACTGCGACCCCGCCCCAAATTATAAAAAAATAAATGTTTTTGCAGGGAATGCTCCGTAAAATAGAAAGAAGGGGAGAGGAGCCGACATAGCGCTACCATGCCGTAAGGATAGATGAATCCCTTCAATTCGGTTTTGTTGCGATAGATTTGTTATAAAGGAAGTCAATGTTAAACAATGCTAAAAGGCAGAAACGAAATAAATCGTCTCTGCCTTTTAGATGGTCTGAGTGGGGAGACTCGAACTCCCGGCCTCTTGAACCCCATTCAAGCACGCTACCAAACTGCGCCACACCCAGTCAACGGATAAGAGTATAGCATATAATATTGCGTTTGTCAAGAGTTTTTTGCTAATTTTTTTATTTTAAACAAAAATAGTTTTTGTGGTTCTATAATTTTTTTGAAAAAAGCAAAAAAAGGCTTGACAAGAGGGGCAAAGTGTGCTAAAATACTGCTTGCAGAGTTGGAGAGGTGTCCGAGTGGTTTAAGGAGCCGGTCTTGAAAACCGGTGACCCGCAAGGGCCGAGGGTTCGAATCCCTCCTTCTCCGCCAAATTACTAAAAATAAAGAAGAACAGGATTCGAAGTAACCACGGGAGTGAATGAAAGTCCGGTGGGCTTTCAAATTCGAGATTGAATTCCTTCTTCTTAGATAATTTAATAATTTATGATAGCTACGCAATGTTTGATATATATGGAGAAGTACTCAAGCAGGTCGAAGAGGCGCCCCTGCTAAGGGCGTAGGCTGGGAAACTGGCGCGAGGGTTCGAATCCCTCCTTCTCCGCCATGTATACGCACAATATGTGCGAAGAGGAGGCTGTCCTTTTAAAGGACAGCCTCTTCTGTATTTCTTTGCCGTTTATTTTTCAATAAAATCAAGTTCATTACACTAAATACTGATTGGTATCAGATTGTGCCTGTTATATCGTGTTTGGCAATAAATCAATCATATTTTTTGTTTAGATAAATTTATTCCTCAAAAAAACAGAGGACATTGGTACAGGTCGTTTTAGGTGTGTTTGTGACTGCTCTAAACAAGAGAACTGTCGTTTTATGTGATTTGTTCCGTTATCGGCATAAAAAGTCTAGTAAATCATTCTGTTTATATTGATTTTATTCCTGTAATGTGGTATAATATATACAGATGTTAGGAGTGATTGTATGAACTATTTATCTGTATCTCAAATGGCGAAAAAATGGAATATGTCCGAGCGTGGTGTTAGAAAATACTGTGCTGAGAATAAAATACCAGGTGCATTCTTAACCGGAAAGACTTGGAACATTCCTGAAAATGCAGAAAAACCTGAAAGAATAAACAAAAAAAGTGATGAGCCTCAGAATCTTCTTGAAAAGTTAAGAGCAGAGAAAAAATCTGCACTCAAAGGCGGAATTTATCATAAAATTCAAATAGAGCTTACCTATAATTCAAATCATATTGAAGGTAGCACCCTAACTCACGACCAGACAAGATATATTTTTGAAACTAATACCATTGGCGTGGAAAATGATGCTTTGAATGTTGACGATATTATAGAAACAGCAAATCATTTCAAGTGTATTGATATGATAATTGATAACGCAACATATAAGCTCACAGAAAAATTTATAAAAGAACTACACTTCACCTTAAAGTCCGGTACAAGTGATTCAAGAAAAGATTGGTTTAATGTGGGAGAGTATAAAAAACTTCCGAATGAAGTCGGCGGAAAAGAAACCGCAAGTCCTGATACTGTCGCACAAAAAATTAAGGACTTGTTAAAATCTTATAATCAAAAGAACGAGC
>JAFPCL010000041.1 GCA_017390225.1 Clostridia bacterium | reverse complement strand
GGATGTTGTTCCTCACATCCCAGCGGATTTAAAAGCCATTGTGCTGACCCACGGGCACTTTGATCATATTGGCGGCGTGGATGCCGTGCTTGCTGTTAAAAAAGTGCCGATTTACATTCACGAAAAGGATGCCCATATGCTGACGGACACGGTGCAAAACCTGTCTGCCGCTTTAGGTGGCTTTCGGTTTACCGCAACGCCGGCAGACCAACGGCTTCATGACGGCGACGAATTTATGGGCTTTCGCATCATGCACACCCCGGGGCATTCCTTCGGCTCGATTTGTCTTTACAGTGAATCGGATAAAATTCTGTTCTCCGGCGACACCCTGTTCCGCGAATCCTACGGCCGTTATGATTTCGGCGATTTAAAACAGCTTCTTTCTTCTCTGAACAAGCTGCTCCTTCTTCCTGCGGACACCGCCGTCTACCCCGGCCATGAAATGCCGACCACCATCGGCCATGAACTCACCTACAACCCTGCCGCAGGCTACCGATAAGAAAGGGACATCCATGAACGTACAACTGCAAGGCCATGATTTTCGTTATCAGGCTGAACAAATGATTTTTGTTTTTTTCCGTGATCCGGAAAATGTCTTTTTAGAAAGTATATACGACGAAAAAACCCAAAGTGTCACCACCCATATTTCCCATAACGGCAGAAAAAACAGCTTCACGCTTTCTCTTTCTGCCCCCTTTTGCTCCGATGACGTTTTGCTGTCGGCATATTTCGCCCTGTCGCCCCTGTCGGCATTAAAAGCCCCCTGGGGGATTCTGTCGAGCACACGCCCCACCAAGCAGGCGCGTTCTATGGTATGGGAGCACGGCTCGGTGGAACAAGCAAAAAAAGTCCTGCGTGATCGCTTTTTGGTGCGGGAAGATAAGATTGATCTTTTATATTCCGTGCTGTCCGTTGAAACACCCATTCTCACAAAGCAGGACAAAAAGTCCGTCAGCCTTTTTGTGGGCATTCCCATTTGCCCCTCCCGATGCCTGTATTGCTCCTTCGGCTGTGTGCCGCAGGGCAAACGAGAACATCGGATTCCGCCGTACCTTGCGGCTTTATATCAAGAAATTGATGCGCTTTCCGAAGCTCTTTCCCAAACGGATTTTTTCATCGAAACGGTCTATGTCGGCGGCGGCACGCCCACGGTGCTTTTGCCCGATGAGCTGTCTTGCCTGTTCGATCGGCTGTCCTCCCGTTTTGATTTGTCCCGTGTAAGCGAATACACGTTAGAAGCCGGCCGACCCGACACCTTCACCCCCGAAAAGCTGGCGGCTTGCATCCAAGGCGGCGTAAATCGCCTGTGCATCAATCCCCAGACAATGCAGGACAAAACCCTCCCCGTCATCGGCAGAAGCCACACAGCTTCCGATGTGGAGAAGGCGTTTGCCATGGCAAGAGAAGCCGGCTTTCAAAATATCAATTCCGATATTATTTTAGGCCTTCCCGGGGAAACGGAAGACGACGTAGCGGACACCTTAAACCGCCTGTTTGCCCTGTCGCCGGAGGAGATCACCGCCCACACGTTATATATCAAGCGTGCCTCAGAGCTTAAAAAGCATATAGAAAAAACGCCGCTTCCCACCCCCGAAACCGTGGAAAAAATGCTGGATGTCACGCAAAATGCACTTCTATCCCGTGGGTATGCGCCGTATTATATGTATAAGCAGAAAAACACCCTGGGCAACTTTGAAAATGTGGGTTATGCCCTCCCCGGCTATGAAAGCCTCTACAACATTTATATTATCGAAGAAACCCAGACCATCCTCTCCGTCGGTGCCGGTGGTGTAACCAAAATCGTAAATGCCGAAGGACGCAACACCCGAAGCTTTAATCCCAAAGATATTTTAATGTATCAGGATCGCATAACCGCCATCGCAGAGGAAAAACGCAATCTCTTTCTGTAAAAAGGAGGTTCTCTTATGTCCCAAGCTTTCCGCGGTGAACACTACCGCATGTATAAGCAAACACTTTTGTTTTTAATGATTCATGCCATCGACACGCTGTACCCTGCCCTTCCCATTGAAGTGCACCAGTCTGTCGCCCATGCCACCTATTGCCGCATTGTC
>JAFPCL010000040.1 GCA_017390225.1 Clostridia bacterium | reverse complement strand
TTCGTCATCGGTACGGAACCAGTTAACGTTGAAGATCTTGGGAGCCTTGGGGATCTTGGTGCCCATGTTCAGCCAGTGAGCGAAGTAGTCGCCCATGTTGTAGCCGCAGAAGGGCAGCATAGCCATAGGATCGCGACGAACGACACCGACAGCACCGGAAGCGGCGGCGGTGGTTTCGGAAGCCATGGCGGAGCCTACGAACACACCGTGGTTCCAGTCAAAGGACTGATAAACCAGGGGAGCGGTCTTGGCACGACGGCCACCGAAGACGATGGCATCCACGGGAACGCCGTTGGGATTATCGAATTCAGAGGAAACGCAGGGGCAGTTCTTGGCAAGAGCGGTGAAGCGGGAGTTGGGATGAGCACCCTTCTCGGTAGCGGTTTCGCCGTTCCAGGGATTGCCCTTCCAATCCAGAGCATTCTTGGGAGGATTCTTATCGAGACCTTCCCACCAAACGGTATTGGTATCCAGATTATGGACCACGTTGGTGAAGATGGTGTCACGCTGAGTGGTGTACAGAGCGTTGGGGTTGGACTTCAGGTTGGTACCGGGAGCAACGCCGAAGAAGCCGTTCTCGGGGTTGACCGCCCACAGACGTCCGTCGGGACCGATGCGGAGCCAAGCAATGTCGTCACCGACACACCAGACCTTATAGCCCTTCTCACGGTAGAGCGCGGGAGGAATGAGCATTGCCAGGTTGGTCTTACCGCAAGCAGAGGGGAATGCGGCGCAGATATAGCGGACCTCACCCTGAGGATTCTCGATACCGAGGATCAGCATGTGCTCAGCCAGCCAACCTTCCTTGTGAGCCAGATGAGAAGCAATACGAAGAGCGAAGCACTTCTTGCCCAGAAGAACGTTACCGCCGTATGCGGAGTTGATGGACCAGATGGTGTTGTCTTCGGGGAACTGGACAATGTATCTTTCTTCGGGGTTTACATCCTTTTTGGCATGCAGGCACTTCACGAAATCGCCGTCTTCGCCGACTTCTTCCCATGCCACATTACCGATACGGGTCATGATGTTCATGTTGAGAACAACATAAATGCTGTCGGTCAGCTCAACACCAACCTTGGAGAAGGGAGAACCCTTGGGGCCCATGATGAAAGGAATTACATACATAGTACGACCCTTCATGGAGCCTTGGTACAATTTACCCAGCTTTTCATACATTTCCTTGGGATCCATCCAGTTGTTGGTAGCACCGGCATCTTCTTTCTTACGAGAGCAGATGAAGGTACGGTCTTCCACACGGGCAACGTCGTTTTCAGCGGTGCGGTGGAAATAGCAACCGGGCAGAATTTTGTCGTTCAGTTTATGAATTTCACCGGTGGTGCAGCCCTCTTTGCGCAGGGCTTCCAATTGTTCTTCGGAACCATCGATATAGACGATTTCACGAGGGGTGGTCAGAGCAGCCATTTCTTCAATCCAGGCTGCAATCTTTTTGTGTTTTAATACCATTTGAATCACTCCTTTTGAATTTTCCTGCTTTTCGCATAATTATATCATACCACAAAAAACCAAAATTGTACAGTTCTTTTTTAATTTTTTAACAGAAAATTTGCAATTTCGCAATATTGCTCAATTGAAAGCACTTCGCCGCGCACTTTTTCGTCAATTTCAAGAGCGCAAAGTGCTTTAGCTACCCCCTCTTTGGTTACGCCGGGAAGGCCTGCAGAGGAAGCGGCATTCACAAAGGTTTTACGTCTTTGGGCAAAGCCTGCACGAATGAGCCCGAAAAACAGCTTTTCGTCGATAGGAGAAACCGGCGGCACTTCTCTTCGCATCAGCACCAAAACGGCAGAATCCACCTTCGGTGCCGGCACAAAGCTTTCTTTGGGCACAGACACCAATAAAGAAGCATCTGCATAGTAGCGCACAAAAAGGGACAGCGCCCCGTAGTCTTTGGTGCCGGGGTCTGCTAAAATCCGATCCGCCACTTCCTTTTGCATCATAAGAACCAAGGCACGAATCGGAAGCTTTTCTTCCAAAAGACGCGTGATAATGGGGGTCGTGATATAATATGGCAGATTGGCGGCAACGGACACTTCCTGCCCGTCAAATTCTTCTTTCAAGAGTGTGGGCAAATCGATTTTCATCACATCGCCCTCGCGGACGGATACGTTGTCGTATTCACCCAAGGTTTTCTCCAGTACAGGAAACAATGCACGGTCAAGCTCCACGGCAACGACCTTTTCGGCGTTTTCCGCCAAATAGCCCGTGAGCGTACCGAAGCCGGGGCCGATTTCCAAAACACCGTGCTCCCCTGCCGCTTCTGCAATGGCGCGCAGAACAGAAGCATCGGTCAAAAAATTCTGACCGAATGCTTTTTTAAAACGAAATCCAAATTCATCACAAAGAGAATAAACTACCTTGCGATTGGTTAAATCATACATAAATCTTATACCTTTCCGAAATCTTCAACATCCAATACAAAATATGTTGCGCCACCCACGGTGACTTCTTCGCCGGGGCTTCCGGGATAAAGACCTCTGCCCAAAGAGCTGTCGGAAGCCTTTTTCTGCTTACGGGTGGAGCAGGTCTGCTTCAAAATATCTTTAATCGTGTCAATCTTATCTTCTTCCGTACCAATCAAAAGGGTGCGGTTGCCGGCATTTAAAAATCCGCCGGTAGTCGAAAGTGTGGTCACAAAAAATCCGTCTCGGGTAAGTGTCGATGTCACAATCGGGCTGTCGTCGTTATTTACAATAGCAAGAACAAGTTTCAATTTTATCATCCTTTCTTATATTTCGCCGTTTAAGAGACTACGGCTATGACGATCCAAAGCATCGATATTTTCAATTTCGTAGCGATTATCGTCCGCATCACGGATGAGTACACGGCCTTCATACATAAGCTTTAAATCGTTGTGGCGGTTGCGAATCTCTATGGTGCGGATGCCGCGCTCGGTTTCCACCATAAATTTCAAAACGCCGAATTTGTCGTGCTTATCTAAAACCTTTGTGATTTTCGGTACCATATAATACTCATTAAGAACCGCAAGCAGAACCTTTTTCGATTCCGGCATCAGATGATCGATATTGCGCACAATGGCAACTTCTTTGCCCGAGGAATCCAAAAGAGCTATGTATTGAAAAAGTCCCGATACGGGAAACAGCCGCTTGGCTTCTAAGTTTTTGACCGTTTCGCCGCCAAACCACTCTAAATCCACATGGTATTCCGTTTCGGAGGGCATAATTCTTGCTTCGTCGCAATCAATATAGCGAATGCTCATCAGACTTCCTCCTTTGCTTGCTGTTTGCTACCCATATTCTGAATTTGCACTAAGGTATAGTATTTCCCTTGTTTGGCGAGCAATTCTTCTTGAGAGCCCATTTCAATGATTTTGCCGTTTTCCATAACAATAATTTTGTTTGCCTTGCGCAGGGTGGACAGACGATGGGCAATCATGAGTGTGGTTCTGCCGCTGATCATGCGGTCAATAGCTTCTTGAATGAGGCTTTCCGTCTCCGAGTCCACGGCGGCGGTCGCTTCGTCAAAAATCAAAATCGACGGATTTTTCAAAACAGCACGGGCAATGGACACACGCTGTTTTTCACCGCCGGACAAGCCGATTCCGCGCTCACCCAGCATGGAATCGTAGCCATCGGGCTGCTTCACGATAAAGCTGTGGGCGTTGGCAATTTCTGCCGCATTGAAGACCTCTTCGACCTGGGCATCGGGTCTTCCGTAGGCAATGTTGTTGAAAATCGTGTCGCGGAACATCATCGGCTCTTGTTGCACATAGCCAATCACTTCGCGGAAAGCACCCGGATTGTATTCTTTCAGGTCCACGTCGTCCACATAGATGGTGCCTTCGTAGTTATCATAGAAACGAAGCAGAATATTGATAAGTGTGGATTTACCCGAACCTGTCGTGCCGACAATACCCACCACGTCTCCGGGCTCAATGACAAAGTTGACGTCCGACAACACCTTTTTGGAACGGTCGAAGGAGAAATTGATATTTTTAAATTCAATTTTGCCCTTGACGCTCTTCGGCTTGATGCCTTCATCTTCATCGTCTACTTCAAGGTCTGCATCCAAAATATCCAGCACACGCTCGACGGATGCCAAAGTATTCTGATAGGTGTCGCTGAGGTTAGCAAGATAGTTAATGGGATTGTAGAAAATCGATGTGTAGGAAATAAAGGCAACGAGTGTTCCAAGCGTCAGTCCGCTACCCTCTTCCATTGCCATTCTGCCGCCGAATGCCCAGATTGCCAGTGTGCCGATGGTAATCAAAAAATTGACGGCCTGCGGATAAATGGATGTGATTTTCGAAGCATTGGTATCCATAATGCGCCAATCTTCGTTATATTCTTTAAACTTATTGACGGCGCGTTTTTCTGCCGCAAAGGTTTTGACCACACGCACGCAAGGAATCGTGTCGGTCAAAAGCGATGTGACCGCCGACCATCTGCGCCAGATTTTGCGATAATAGGGCGCAATCTTTTTTCGGAAGATACGAGAGCCCACGACCACCAGCGGCACGGGAAGCAGAGATATCAACGTAAGCCACCAGTTCATGCTCAGCATAATCACAATAATGCCGACCAAAAGCATGGACTGCACAATAATATTTTGCGATATGTTCAAAATAAAGCTCTGAATCACCAAAGAGTCACTGCTGATACGGTTAATCACCGAGCCTGTGGGGGTTTTATCATAGAACCGCATAGGCAGATATTGGGCTCTTTCATACACGTCACTGCGCAGATTCATAACGATACGGTTGCCTGCCGCGCGAAGCAGATAGGAACGGTGTGCCATCAATCCGTAATGCACGACATAAGCGACAAACATAAAGACAACCATCCACAGCATGGCTTTATAGTTCTTGTTCGGCACAAAGTCGTCGACGATCATCTGATTGGTATATGGCGGAATCAAAGCGATCGTTGTTGTAATAACACAGTTAACAATACAAAGAATCAGTAGCTTAAGCTCCGGCTTCACATATTTGGCAAGCCTCGACACAATCTGCCGCTTGGAGCGACAGTGAATACAGGTCGCACCGGGGCGCAGAAGCGTTCTTCCGCAGTTGGGGCACACGCATTGCAATCGCTCATAGGATTCCTGCACGGTTTTCACTTCCTCCGTGTAGTCCTCTCCGGCAATCACATTATTGACATACCGTGCCGCCGCTTCGGCAGATACGGTGATTTGATAGGTAAAGCGAAGAATAACTTCCGTTTCTTCGTTTTTCTTTTCAATTTTTAAGTACGCATTGCCGTACATGCGCTTCACGGCAACCGATTGAATGTCCGAAAAAGCAATACGGCGCACAGAATCTTCCGTGGGGCTGATGATCGTGAGCGCATCTTTCGTGAAAAGAATGCTATCTGCGGCAAACATCTTTATGTCTTGATTTTTTTTTTGCTTTTTCCCGGGGTGCAATTTTTTATCTTCCGTATACCGTGCATCGCGCGACAAATCCGAAACCAAGGCAAACAGATACTCTGTTTGAGGGTCTGCTTTTTCCGCAACGACAGTCGGAATACTTTTGTTCGTCAATAGCTGGGAAATATCCATTTTCCTCATCCTTTCTATGCAAATACAGGCTTTTTAAAATGGATATATAATATCAAGTCGGCTCTTCTCCGACCATAAAAAACAATAGAAGTACGGTATTTTTGCACATAAAGTCATCAACTCCGATTCTTTTTCTATGTTCACTCGGATTATACCATGCCTCATTTTAAAAGTAAAGCTTTTTGTTCTGATTTTTGCCGATTTATTTTGTTTTTTTATGACTTATGTATAAAAAAAGACCTACTAAATAAAGTCAAGAGAAATTTTAAAAATTTTCAACTGAATTTATTTAGCAGGTCTTTTGTTCTATTATTTCATGAAACGAGACAAATAATCGACACTAATCTTCAAGCTTTCAAAGGGATCGCCGTTCATCCAGTTTCCGTCTTGTTCGATAACGTAGTATTTCACGCCGATTTCTTCAGCTGTTTTGATGATACCTTCCCAGTAAAGCTGACCTCTGCCGATTTCGGTAATATACTGCCAGCCGTCATTGGGATTGGATGCGGCGAGTCTTCCCATGTCCTTCAAATGCAAAATATCGATTCTGCCTGCCAGCTTTTCCATCCAGGCGCGCACATCGCCGCCGCCGTGCTGTACCCAATAGGTATCCAGGCAGAAGGAGCCGTATTCTTTGTCCAGCCCTTCATACAGCATGTCCATCATGGTTTTTCCGTTGTCACGCAGAACGAATTCATGGCTGTGGTTATGGAAGGTAAACTTGCCGCCCTTTTCGCCGACCTTTCGGCAAACCTCGTTTGCATCCTTCAGGAAAGCTTCGATGCCTTCCGCCGTTTGAATAAAGCCGGCACCGCCCATGCCCATGATTTTTGTGCCCAAAAGCTCATGGCGATGGAAAGCGGCTTCAAAATCCTCCACAAAGGAAGTGAAATTATCATGCGTACCCACAATTTCAATTCCTTCTTCTTTGGCAATTCTTCCGAAATCCTCATAGGGAATCGCACAACCTGCCGTTTGCGCTTGGTCAATGCCGATGGCTTTTAAGCGCTTGAAGCTGTTTCTGATGTTCTCTTCGTCCTGCATATAGTCACGAATCGTATATAATTGCACACCTAATTTTTTCATTTATGTCAACACCTCTTTGTTTCGATATGGGGCTATCGCCCCATATCGAAACAAGTATATTCCTAATCCCCGAAAAAATCAATAGGTTTTTGTAAAAAACAAGACCATCTGTTTATTTTTATTTCCTAAGCAGTCGGCTATATCCGAAATTTTAAAACTGCAAATCTTTGCGATGGGCATCCGTGCCAAAGAACATAATATAGTAGATTGGAATGTATGTTATTTTCCCTTTCTGCATGACATTTCTTTCGTTGGATACGACGAAAGCTTTTTTAATATGATAATCCTCGTTTTGAACAAACGCATTCAATGCACTATGCACGGTATAGTCCTTCCCTGACTTTACTGCCATTGGCACTGCAGAAAGACTGTCATAATCATCCATCAGGTAATCAACCTCACCCTTGCTACGATTGTCATAATAAAAGAGCTTATGACCATGCGCAATTAACTCGCTCGCAACAACCGTTTCATAAACAGATCCCAGATTGATGCTTCTTTCATCGTCCAGCACAGCTCTGATGTTGTTTCCGTAAAGAATCCCTGTAAGAATACCAACGTCATTCAAATAAAGCTTTAAAAGATTTTTCCCCGCAGATTCGATTAACGGAAACGTCGGATTAGAAATCGCCTGAACATTCAGAGCGATACCTGCACTTATGAGATAATCAAATTCATCAGCATAATGATGAAACGTTTTGCCCCTCTTGTTCTCAATGTCTTGCACAACGATTCTTTTTTTCTTATTCTCCATGTTAGAGGGGATAAGATCATAAATTCTACGGATTTTCAGCTTCTTCTCATCATCATATTTTGAAGCATCTGCTGCATAATAATCATAAATCTCGTTTTGTATTTCGCGAACGGCTTGAATATTTTTTGTTTGAAGATAGGCGTTGACTGCATCCGGCAATCCGCCCACAAGCAAAAATTTGCGAAATAATTCCATCATTTTGTTGTGCATAGACTCGTCCAATGCTTCCGAGCGTTCAAACTTCTTGCGCATAGAGGAAATAAAAAACTCGTTCATTCCGTTAGCATAAAGGAATTCCTCGAAATCCAACGGGAACATTCTAACCTTTCGAATACTGCCCATGGGGATTGAAGTGGTTTGCGATAGCGTAACACCCAAAAGCGATCCACTTGCAATATAAGTGAATTTATTATCCTGCGACAAAAATTTAAGCAAAGTAAGAAGATGTGGATACGCCTGAATTTCATCAATAAAAATCAGCGTATTATCTTTATCCTTCATTCTATCTCCTGCAAGCATACTGACCTGCAGATAAAAATCTTCCACGGTCTTCGTATTTTCAAAAAGACGGTCTCCCAAGGCATCGGCAATCATGTTGATTTCTATATAGTTTTCAAAAAGCTTTTTACCTACATGATGAATGATGTAGGTTTTACCAATTTGACGGGCACCGTCGATTAAGAGAATTTTTTTAGAATCAGATTTTAAATGCGCTTCAATGAGAGCTTCTATCTTGCGATATAGCACAAAAAACCCCTCCCTTAAAACTTTTCAAATGTATTATAGCATAAATTTTATGACATTTCAATATGAATTTATGCAAAAAATTATGACATTTCAAAAAGTTGCATATAGAGAAGGATATAAAGTATCTCATGTTCCCCAATCATTGATATAAAAATTGCATCTATGCTGTCAACGGTTTTGCAACAGAAAGCAACATATCCCCAATCCGATTGTCTACCTCTTTTTCTCCTTCGTTTCCTTTTTGTTTTTGATGCGCCACACGATAAACGGAATATACGTGGAGATTGGCAAGAAATATCCAATGATACGAAAATCCGATTGCACCAGCATATTGTAGATTGCGTGATAAGTGATTGCCGTGGACAACAGCGCAAATGTGCCGACAACGAACAGCTTGGTTTTCTTCTTTACAAAGGATATGCCAACACCGACGAGAAGCGTACACATCCCGTGCATCAGGCCTGCGCCAAAGGCTCTGATTACAGCATCCATCATATGAAACGTATGGCTGTTCAAAAGGTAGAATGCATTTTCCAGAACGGCAAATCCGATGCCCACTGCCAGCGATGCGGTGAAAAGTGCTTCCTTTTTGGGCATGAAAAGTGTGGCAAACAAAAGAATCGGAAATGCTTTGATGAGTTCCTCCGATATGGGCGTTACCATAATGGTGAGCTCATAGGTGCTCATCGGCAAAACATGCCGCAGATATGCATTGATTTCGGATGCAAAGACTGAAAGGAAGATGCCGATAAGAACAAAGATGATGGGCTGACGTGCCTTTTTTTCTACCAGACACGCCATCAGCAAAATCGGCACGAAAATCGAAACAAAAAGAATGTAGATTAAATGGTCCATTTCTCTGCTCCTTTCTTGGCGGCAACCATCAGCGCCACGCAAAGTCCGGCAAAGATAACGGAGGCAATCACAAGCTGTGTATTGTAGTGATAATTCCAAGCGGTCAGGCATAAAAGCTCTGCAAAGCCAAGGCAGACCGCAAGAATATTATAAGGCTTGATTGCTTTGACAAAGCCAAAGTCGAGGTTAGGAATCATCGCATGCTTCAGGTTATAATATACGCTGAAGATGGCAGGAAGCCAAACGAGCAGAACCGAAATCTTCGTGGCAAAGGGAAGCTCCTTTAAAAGTCCGTTGGGCAGATAAAGCAAGATTGCACACAACGGTGCTATCAGTGCGATGTATCGTGCCGGGCGCATTTTCTTTGAGCCGTCATCGACGATTCTGTCCATCTGCCCGTAGCTTGCAGCGATGAAAAAAAGAAAAAAGCCGATTCTGCCGAGATAGGCAGGGGTAAAGCCCGAAAGCTCCGTTTCGGTGGTGAGCATTTGACACACATGATAGATGCCGGCGAGCGTGTGAGAGCCCATCGCCATGGTGATACTTTGAAGAAAGAGTGGTTTCCCCTTTTTGAAAAACCGATTTACGCCATATATAAACGAAAACAGCGTTGCAAACAAAGGCACAAGCTCTGCTATCCACATGCATATCATATCTATGCCTTCCATTTTTTTGCACCTCCTGTCATGCAAGTTTTTATACCGTTAATTATCCGAGTTTCCGTTTATGGCAATGGCAATTTCAAGAAGCGTGTATAAAAGCTCAAGGGAAGAAAGAATGATATCATTGATATATTGTATATTGTATAGACGGAACAGTTCTTTGAGTGCCGAAAGCTCGTCATCTGTAATATGATAATCTCGTTCAAGAATCTCATATGCCCTATTCTGCGCTTTCTTTTCCGTTTTCAGTGTCAACACCGAAAGCACAATGGCGTATACATAAAACAGAAGACCGATTGCACCAAGCACAAGCGTACATATTCCGCTCCCATGCAGCACAAAGTAATCAAGCACTGCGCCAATCAAGATTAAAGGAATAAAGGCAAAAGGACCGAAGGAAACCAAAGGCACAAGCCGGATACGTTTTCTCATATCCTCATCGCCTTCTTTATCGAGGATTGCCAAAGCTGCCTTTTGTGCGCCCATTCCCATGGATGTCAAGCCGGCCTCATGACGGGCACGACTTCTGAGGCGCACTGTTTTGAAATAGTGGCTATAGCTATTGCCAAACAAAAGCGAGCCTGTTTTCTTAACTTTAATGTGCCCAAGGCCGTGATCATCCAAAATTTTTCTTGCAATCTGCATGCCGGTGAGTCCTAAACTGTTTTCCCTGCGATGAAAACGAAAATACTTAACCATAAGCCAAAGGCTCGTGATACCGGACACCAATCCGACGATTACAATCAAAGCACCAACAATCACCAATGCAATTTCAAGTGTCATAAATTTCTCCTTCTTTCATGCTCTTATGTAAAGCACACTTGCCAACCTGCAATTCTCATGAAGCTTTGCAGGTTGGCAAGCGAATACTTTCCTTGTTTTATGTTTTATTCTTTGTCTTCGACGTTCGCATGCAATACTTTCTTTCTGTATGCCACGATAATACAAATCGAAATAGCAATCAGCGCAAGAATGGCAATAATCATCACAAGCGACCCTTCCCCAAAAATGGATGCCGGATAATTGCTGCCATCGGGTTCTTCGGTATCAATAAACTGCGCCGCATCCTTTTCATTAAAGGTTGCATCGCCAAACACACAATCCACAAAGCTGAGCCCTGCATCGGAAAGATTGAAAAAGAACGTATCTTCAAGGTTCAACATCGGCTCGCTGTAGTCGAATGTACAGTTTGTAAACGCGCTATCACGTCCCCTTGCACAGTTTCCGTAGAAAACAAAAGAATGATTTCCGGTAAAATCCGAGTGAACCGCGTTCAATATCGAAGCTTCAGACTGAATCAAATACACCTGATGATTATCGTGAAAGGTACACTTTTCCATGGTAAGTTGGCTGGCAATCGTGTTGATAACCGTCGTATATTTCATGGTGTTATGTTCCGTATAAGTTTCATATGCGCCGCCATTCTCAAAGAATTCCGTCCCCGTGATTGTAGCATCACTGCCGTTTGAGAGGTTGATAACAGAATAGGCAGGTCGGCTTGTATCGTCATCACTTTCTTGCATCAATCCGTTACCGAAAATTTGACAATTTTCCATCTTTAAAGTGCCGTTATCCACATAAACAGCCGCTCCATGTGTACTGCGATGGAAGCCCCGGTTATCTTGGAAGGTTACATCGGTGAAAAAAGCACTCGCATTTTCGACATAAACGCCACCGCCATACACAGCATTATATGATGCATTATAAGAAACACTGCCGCCGTTCATCGTAAGGACGGCTCCGTCATATACGGCAATGCCGGCACCATCATCATCGTCAACCTTGTTATCCATAATGTTTACATTATCAAGCGTAACATTCGCATTATCCTTGATGTGGATACCTCCTGCGCCGTTGCAGCTCCATCCGCCTTTAATCGTACCATCATGAATAATCACGTCTGCATCCTCATCAATGCACATAACCTCGCCGTTATTCTCCCATTCGGTAAGGCCGCGATTGATGGTGTGCCCGTTCATATTGAGCGTTATTCTCACGCCATCTTGGACATAAATAGCATCCCAGTCGAAGCCGGAGCCGTTGCGAAAATCTTCGGTAAACTGCCCGTCAACCGCTGTCCAATCGTCATAAAGGTCAACGACAACACGGTCATAGTTATTTGTTTCCATCGCCTCGCTGTCCGCCAGCTCCATCGCGGCGTTCCAGCCGTCTTCAAAGCTCTCGTAGTCACCAATAAATTCATATTCGGGCGTGTCGCCCTCCTTGAGTGCACTCACACGGAGCACAACGCCGGCGGCAGGTTCTGCGGCAAAGGCTGCGATGCAAAGCAAACCTCTCAACATACACATCGCCATAAGAATCGCAAAAATCTTCTTCATAAAACCCCTCCTAAAATACGATTTATTTAGTTTATCAAATAATATATGACAAACCTATGACAAATCTGTCTGCACAATCAAAAAATATGCTCGAATGGTCGATGCTACACCCTTTCTTTAGGTTTTTTCATCTGTGTAAACATACGTAACAGGGACACCCCTTTTTTTGAAGGTGTCCCTGTGTTTCATTATGATTAAGCTGTTTGGTGGCGCGTCACTATTTGTTACATTTTCAAATCATTATCCCTCTTGATGTGCCTATTCACCATTCCGTGCCACTTTTTTCTGCAAACACCGGCGTATGCATTTCTTTATCCTCACGACATCGAATGTTCCTATTTTCTTTTCAATATAGCAAATCCGTCTGCACTTTTCAATCTCATTTACACGAATAAACACAACAGAGCCCCCATTTATTCTTCCATTATATTTGAGCAATCTGATCTATTGCATATAGCGGCAGATTAACGAGCCAGTCTTCTTTTTTGAAGTCCGCCATGGATGTGCGAACAGAAACTTCGGGCGAAAATTTTTCATGATAGGTTTTTAGGCTCTTTGCTCTGAGATTTACTTCTGCCTTTACTTCAACGGGAATAACAAAATCGCCCGTGTCAATAACAAAGTCAACCTCGCAGGAACCTCTGTCGTTGGTATAGTAATAAACATCCAAATTTCGAATGGTCTTCAGCTGTTGACAAACATACTGCTCTGTAAGCGCGCCTTTAAATTCAACAAAAAGATCGTTGCCGTCAAGCAGCGTACGCTGACGCAGTCCTGCCATACAACCAAGGAGACCAACGTCTACCGCAAACAACTTAAATGCTTTCAAATCCTCATACGCCCGTAAAGGAATCCCCGGCGTATTGACACGACTGATCTTATGGACAAGTCCGCAGTCGCTGAGCCACATAATGGCGGTTTCGTAGTCTTTCGCACGAGCACCTTCACGAACAAGACCGTAGATAAACTTCTTGTTTTCTTTCGCTAACTGGGAAGGAATGCTGTTCCACAACATACGTAATCTTGGAACAATTTCGTTGGGCGCGTGCTTAGAGAAATCCTGTTCGTAAGCTACAAGGATTCGCTTTTGAATTTCGCGAACCTCATTAAAGTCTTTATTCTCTGCAAAACTTTGCACCGCTTCAGGCATACCGCCAACAAAGTAATAATGCTTCAAAGCATCAATATATGTTTGCTTGAAGTTCGTAATCATTTGAAAATCTTGCTTATCAAGCAATTCAGCAAACCGACCTTTATCGGTTGCCATTAAAAATTCTTTGAAAGAAAGAGGATACAACTTCAAAAAATCCACTTTGCCAACAGGGAAAGACGTACCTTGATGCAGGGCAATACCGAGCAAAGAACCGGCACATACAATGTGATACTGTGGTGCATTTTCATAGAAATATTTCAAAGAACTGAGTGCTCTTGGGACTTCCTGCACTTCATCAAAAATCAGCAAATCATTGTCGGGATTGATTTTACGTCCAACATACAGTTCCAAGCCTATTATCAAGCGCTCTGTATCTAAATCAGAAGAAAACAGCTCTGCCATGGCGGCATTGGAATCAAAATTGATATATACGGTATCCGCATACGCCTGTCTGCCAAATTCTTTCATCAACCAAGTCTTGCCGACCTGACGTGCACCTTCAATAATTAAAGGCTTACGGTGTTTGCTTTCTTTCCATTTGAATAATTTCTCAATAGCAATTCGGAACATACATGCACCTCCGTTATTATCATGCAAATATAGTATATCACAGAATCACAAAAAATGCAACGAGTTTTAGAAAAGTAATTACACTTTTTACGGCGAATAAAGTTGATAAATTCCAAATACTCTTTGAAACAATAACAAACAGGGACACCCCCGTTTTTTTCGGAAGGTGTCCCTGTGTTTATTATTTTTTAGGTTTTTCCCCTAAAGGCAAAGACTATTCAAACAGCTTGCCGTATTTGGACAGATGTTCGTACTTGTCCTTTGCCTGCTTTTCGGCTTCGGTGAACAGCTCTTCTGCTCTTTCCGGGAACTTTCTTGCCAAGGAGCTGTAGCGAACTTCGTTCATGATGAAATCGCGATATTCGGCAGAGGGTTCCTTGGAATCGAGAGTGAAGGGATTCTTGCCTTCTTCAATCAGAGCCGGATTGAAGCGGAAGGTGTGCCAGTAACCTGCAAGAACTGCGTTCTTGATGATCTTCTGGGTGTCGATCATGCCGCCGCGGATACCGTGGTTGATACAGGGAGCATAACCGATGATAAGGGAAGGACCGTTGTAGCTTTCAGCTTCGCGGATGGCCTTAACTGCTTGTGCCATATCGTAGCCCAGAGCGATCTGTGCAACGTAGACATAGCCGTAGGACATAGCGATTTCAGCCAGGTTCTTCTTCTTGATGGGCTTACCGCCGGCAGCGAACTGTGCAACGGCACCGGTGGGGGTAGACTTGGAGGATTGACCGCCGGTATTGGAGTAAACTTCGGTATCGAAGACCATGACGTTGACGTCTTCGCCGGAAGCCAGAACGTGATCCAGACCGCCGAAACCGATATCGTATGCCCAACCGTCACCACCGAAGATCCAAACGGACTTCTTGGACAGGTATTCTTTATAGTCGAGAACTGCTTTTGCTTCTTCGGTACCGCAAGCTTCCAGAGCTGCAACCAAAGCTTCGGTAGCGGCGGCATTTTCTGCGCCGTTTTCATAGGTGTCTTTCCAAGCCTTGGCAGCTTCCTGAACACCTGCGTTGTCGATAGCGGCAACTTGTTCTGCCAAACGATCACGCAGCTGCTTTGCGGCAACTTCCATACCTAAGCCGTGTTCTGCGTTGTCTTCAAACAGAGAGTTTGCCCAAGCAGGACCGTGGCCCTTGTAGTTGGTGGTGTAAGGCGTGGTGGGTGCGCTACCGCCCCAGATGGAGGAGCAACCCGTTGCGTTGGAGATATACATTCTGTCACCGCAGATTTGGGTGATCAGCTTTGCATAGGGAGTTTCGCCGCAGCCTGCGCATGCGCCGGAGAACTCGAGAAGAGGCTGATGGAACTGAACGTTCTTTACGGTCATGGGCTGAGCCAAAACGTCTGCCTTGGGAGCCAGCTTCACGCCGTAGTCGAAGCATTCTTGCTGAGCCATCTGAGAATCCAGGGGTTCCATGGTCAGAGCCTGAACCTTTTCGGGGCAGACCTTGACGCAGTTGCCGCAACCGGAGCAATCCAAGGGAGTGATAATCATGGAGAAGGCATAACCTTCGAAGCCCTTGCCGATCATCTTCTTGGACTTCATAGCAGCGGGAGCATTTTTCAGCTCTTCTTCGGTCAGCACAACCGGGCGGATGGCTGCATGGGGGCAAGCGGTGGCGCACTGGTTACACTGGATACATTTTTCAGCATTCCAGGAGGGAACGTCAACAGCGATACCGCGCTTTTCGTATGCGGCAGAGCCCTGGGGCATATGACCGTCAATCATGTTCATGAAGGTGGACACGGGAATAGCGTCACCGGCCTGTGCATTACAGGGACGAAGAACATTCTTGATGAATTCGGGTTCGTCAACTTCTGCCTTGGGAGCATCGACAGCATTTGCCCAATCCGCAGGAACGTCAATCTTCTTAATGTTCTTTTCGCCTTCTGCGATAGCGGCGTGGTTCATGGAAACAATCTTTTCGCCCTTTGCGCCGAAGGACTTCACAACAGCATCCTTCATGTAGCCGACAGCATCCTCAAAGGGGATAACATTTGCCAGCTTGAAGAAAGCAGACTGCAGAACGATGGAGGTCTTGTTGCCAAGGCCCAGTTCACGAGCGATAGCAATAGCATCGATGGTGTAGAAGTTAATCTTGTTTTCTGCGATATAACGCTTCATGGAAGCGGGCAGACGATTGGACAGCTCATCGATATCCCAAGCGCAGTTCAGAAGGAAGGTGCCGCCGGGAATCAGGTCTTCTACCATGCTGTACTTATCCACATAAGAAGGATTGTGGCAAGCAACAAAGTTTGCCTTGTTGATGAGGTAGGTGGACTTAATGGGCTGCTTACCGAAACGAAGGTGAGAAACGGTGATACCGCCGGACTTCTTGGAGTCGTAGGAGAAATATGCCTGTGCGAACAGGTCGGTGTGGTCACCGATAATCTTGATGGAGTTCTTGTTGGCACCAACCGTACCGTCGGAACCCAGACCCCAGAACTTACAAGAGGTGATGCCTTCTGCAGCGGTGTTGGGAGCTTCTTCACGGGGCAGAGACAGGAAGGTCACGTCGTCGGTGATGGACAGAGTGAAGCGTTCCTTGGGTGCATCTGCATCCAGGTTCTTGAAGGTTGCGAAGATGTCGGCCGGAACAACGTCCTTGGAGCCCAGACCGTATCTGCCGCCGATGATCTTGGGTGCATTTTCCTTGCCCATGAAGCAAGTGCATACATCCAGGAACAGGGGTTCGCCGATAGCGCCGGGTTCTTTGGTACGGTCTAAAACCGCAATCTTCTTAACGGTGGAGGGGATAGCATTTAAGAATGCTTCTACGGGGAAAGGACGATACAGATGAACCTTCACAAGACCCACCTTTTCGCCTTTTGCACGCATATAATCTACGGTTTCTTCGATGGTGCCGCAAACGGAACCCATAGCAACGATAACCTTTTCGGCATCGGGTGCACCGTAGTAGTTCACCAGCTGATAATCGGTGCCGATCTTGGCATTGACCTTTGCCATGTAGTCAGCAACGATACCGGGGATGTTGTCATACAAAGTGTTGCATGCTTCTCTGTTCTGGAAGAAGATGTCGGGGTTCTGAGCGCTACCGCGCAGAACGGGACGTTCGGGATTGAGGGCATTGTTACGGAATGCCTTCACAGCATCCATATCAATCAGATCTTTCAGATCTTCGTCATCCCAAACTTCAATCTTATCGATTTCGTGAGAAGTACGGAAACCGTCGAAGAAATGAAGGAAGGGAACCTTGCCGGACAGAGCTGCCAGGTGTGCTACAGCACCAAGGTCCATAACTTCCTGGGGATTGTTGGAGCAAAGCATAGCATAACCGGTCTGGCGGCATGCCATAACGTCGGAATGATCACCGAAAATGTTCAGTGCGTGGGAAGCGACGCAACGTGCGCTGACGTGGATAACGCCGGGCAGCTGTTCACCTGCGATTTTATACATATTGGGGATCATCAGAAGTAACCCCTGGGAAGCGGTGAAGGTGGTGGTCACAGCACCGGCTGCCAAAGAGCCGTGAACTGCACCTGCGGCACCTGCTTCGGATTGCATTTCAACAACCTTAACCGTTTGACCAAACAGATTTTTCTTGCCGGCAACTGCCCATTCGTCTACAACTTCTGCCATAACGGAAGAAGGCGTGATCGGATAAATAGCGGCAACGTCGGTAAAAGGATACGACGCCCAAGCCGCGGCATTGTTACCGTCCATGGTTTTCATTTTTCTTGCCATAAGACTTTTCCTCCTAAAGTTTTTTCTATGAGTTCAAAAATGGACATACCTATGCCATTTTTATAACCTCTTCCCTATAGTATAACAATTTATCTTAGCTTTGTCAAGGGTTTCATGCAAAAAATATCGTTATTCGATAAAATTTTATCGATGAAAAAGCGACAATTCGCCAAGAAAAAAGAGAACAACCCGTGCTCTCTTTTTCTTGGTTTTATTTACGTTTTTTTATGACATCCTTTATCGTTTGTGCCAATGCTTTGCATGCATAGGTACGGCAAAACACGCCGAGAAACAACGCAGATGACACTACAACACAAATTGCACCATGAAGAACCAATGTCCCCCATGTGCCGTAAGGCGTCAATTTACAAAGAGCTTCCGAAGCAACAACCGCAAAAAATGCAACGACCGTGTAGATAACATTCATTAAAAAGTACCGCAAAGGTGAACATTTGAGCTCATGTTTATGAATCACAAGCGGATCGATCATAAAAATCGTCAAGGAAGCCACCAGTGTTCCAATCATTGCACCTGCGACGCCCATAAACGGAACCAAAATGATTGTAATAATTAAATTGGTCGTCATGCTGATAATGGGTCTGAATTTCAGTTGTTGGAACAAACCGAAACTTGTGCGAAATTTTGCCAAAAAACCTTCAAAGCCGGCTAAATATAATTCTGCGGCCGCCAAGTAGCGAATCGGCAACGTATACGTTTCATTGTTATACACAAAAGTATCGAGAATAAAACGATCTCCCAGCCACACCTGCATCAGCTCGTCGCACAAAACAGCGATGCCGACGACGCCGACCGTATGAATCCATACAGAAATAAAATTAACGGTTTTAAATACATTTTGCTTCCATGAAAGATTACCGGTGGCGTGAATACTACCGATAGATGCTTCAATGGATTCGAAAAACCGCAAGAACAGCCCCTTTGCCGACAGGAGAATCACCGTGTAATTTGAATACAACCCGACAATATGAATCCCCTTCACCGCAGACAACACTATGTTATCCGAAGCATTAATCACAGCACTATTAATTTTATATAATAGCAAAGCACCACAATCTTTAAAAAGACCGATTGCTTCCTTTTTTGTAATATGCTCGCTCGTTTTTTCGTTAATATAAGGATATAATCTTGATGCAATCCTTGCATACACCAAATTTAAAAGAATATTGAATACGATAATTACAGTCGTATATAATATGAAATTTTTCGTGAATTTCAAAACTAAAATTTGTGCCACGGAGGAAGCGATGAAAATGCCATATCCCCAAGTGGTCAACTTATATGTTTTTTGCGCAGCTTTGACAATCACCTGTTTGTATGCCATAAACCAATAGGTTGCCGCACTGTTGAATACATACAAGAGAAACACAAAGGATACATTGATTCCCATGCTTGCCACTTTTTCATAGTCATTGATGATATGTTTTAAAAACGGTACAATGAGAATGCCTAAAAAAACAATAATACCTCCAATAGCGGTATAAATTGTTTTATACATTTTCATATAAATTCGGATTTTCCGTTTATCGTCTTTTTCAAGCAATCCATATAATTTAAATGAAATTGCTGTCCCTACACCCAGTTCCGCCAAAGACAACAGGGACAGTATATTTGTAAACAATCCGTTGATGCCGAGGTATTCCTCGCCAAGATATCGAATGAGTGCCGTTCGAACGACAAAATTCAACAACAACATCAGCAATTGGTTTGCATATGACGTTACGATATTTTTCACGGAATTGACGGTTCTTGACATAACGCTCCCCTTTTTTCTATTTCACTAAATCCCGATAAGTCACAATCGGGGTGTTTTGATATTGTGCAAGAACATCTCCGATTGTTTCTTCTATGATTTTGTTTTCCCTTGTATACCTGTCAATGCATTGTCCGTTTATCATTTCCGGATGAGAGAAAATTTCAACAAATTTATCTTCCATCGGATGCTTTTCACCCCAACGCAAAAATCCATCATAATTAAACGAAATATCTGCTTTTTTCACATTTTTTCCCCAAAAGAAAAGATGGTCAACCATGCCGGTAAAAGTCTCCCATTGCTTTGTGAAGTTGTGCCGATACACCCGTCCGCGAGCCGATTGAAATCCGTATTCTTTTAGAAGTGGCCGCATAGCGATAGCAATCGGGATTTGGCAATGCACACTATGATGAAAATCGCAATGCATAAAAGATGGTTCGAAAGAAAGAAATTTTTCTATTTGTCTGCGGAGTTCGTCTTGCAGAGGTGCAATATATTTAGGATTAAATCTATAAATTTCTGCCATTTTATCTTCTGCATCGGAAGCCTGCAAGAACACACCGTCTTTCACATACGCCGATATATTCTTTATTTTTTCGGACATGGGCGCGCCTTCTCTTAAATTGATATGACATCCGATTTTGTCAAAGAATCCATATTCTTTTGCCATCTCAACTGCATCTTCCGTTGCCTTTCCGAACGATGTCATCAACGATGCCTGTGTGCAATAGCCCTTTTCAAAACAATATTTGATAGCTTCATTTGCTTCCTTATTTTTCCCAAAATCATCTGCATTTAAAATGATCTTCATTTTGCATACTCCTTCATTTGTATAAAAACACTTTTTTATCTCCATAAAGAAAGCATTTTCTGTGCAACGCATTCACATAGGGATTAGCTTAATTCAGCATTTTTTTGCAAAAGCAAACCGCATACAAAAAAACATTCTTATATTTTGAATTTAATACGACGTTCTTCCCTGTAGAGAATCAGAAAGCCCACGATTAGCACCCCGACATTCGGATGCCTCTCGCAGACCTTTCTTTTTTGTCTTTTTCTTGTTGCATAATCCATACCGTATCCTCACTTGATTTCTGTATAACCATCAAATCAAACGACCGAATACAAAATCGGATTCCTGTATATGAGATTAGATCAAATATAAAGTCATTGTCATCGCACCTTTGATAACTGACCTTTATCTACCGCAGTCTTTTAATATCATAGCAATATTCTCTGTTCCCAGCTTTTCGGGAGAACGACCTTCCTCACGCATATCGCGCCCCAGCGCCGCCGTTGCCAATTCTATCAAAGATGTGGTAATCGGTGTAGGGACTCCCAACTGCTTGCCCAGTGCTTCCAACATAACAAGCCCTTGGGGCACGTCCTCGGCAATATAACGGGAGTCTACTACAATCGGGCCTTTGGCGCGAGTGGGCATGGCGGCATACCAAAAGAATACTTCTTTGGCATCTCGATCATCGTCCAGACTGTTGCGGAACTTGCAGGCTTCCACATAGGGAAGTCTTTCAAATCCCAGCTTTTCAAGCACATCCATTTTTTCGCTGTCGAGCTGTTCCAAAATGCGCCACACACTGGGGGTGAACACTTCGTGATACATGCAGTATTCACCTTTGGTTTTTTCAATGCGGGGAATGCTCATAATGGCACCGACCGTGTGCACAATCAGGTTGGGATTATGCAACGCCGCTTCCACTACAGAAGAAATATACGTAAAGGGAAATCCCAACTGCTCCAATTTTTCAATGGCTTCTTCTTTTCTTGCATTCGGGAAAATGCCCAAAGGATTTCGGACATTACGGAACCCCACCTTCACATGGCCCGGTTCAAAAATACGGCAATCAATAAAGGAGCTCTGCGCTTCTACAACAATAACGTCTTTACCAACTTTATGCTTTAATGCATAGGCCGTTGAAAGATAGCCGGGATTGATGAGAAGAATCTGGTTCGCTTTCAGATGAGGAACGATTCTTTCAATCAGCGGTTCGTGAAACTTCGTTTGAACATAGATGAAAACAATATCACATTCGGAAATCAGCGAAACATCCGTAGAAACTCGATAAATATTCGTTTGCTTTTCTTCGCCGTTTTCGTGCAAAACGATTTTACCGTTGTTTTCCAAAAGATATTGAAAATTCTCGTTATGCATCGCATTGGATGTTTTAATGAGGGTTACCTCATGATTTCTGAGAGACATATCCGCCGCAACAGCACAGCCGCCGTTGCCTGCACCCAATACTGCAACTTTCATATGTAAAAACTCCTTTTATTTTTTAAATACTTCTTCTAATATTTCATCCGTCATGTCGCCAAAAGTCGGGCCCCATGTTTTTTGATTTTGATCCGGAATGACATTATATTCAATGAATACCGGCTCGCCATCTTCGTCGATAGCAAAATCCCATCCGAGAATGGAAAAATGCGGAACTTTCTTTGCCGCTGTTTTCACAACCTCAATAAAATGATCAAAACGCGGAAGTTTTATTTCCGCAAACACGGCGCCGCCCGGATGCTTTGTCACCCAGTTTGCTTTTCTGTCTACGGCATAGGTGTCTAAATTTCCATCCATATGAACCTTGCAAGCATAGCCGCCTTTGGAAAAATTGTCGATTTCACTGCCACCGGCACCCATGCGGACAATCACGGAAAGAACATGTGCTTCGCCTTTATGGACAAAAGTAACCACACGGATGGTATTTAAGGATTTATCGTAAATATCCGATAAGACTTTATGCTGCCGCACCGGCTTTTGCACAATGAAATTTTTGTTTTTATATTTAGCAAACATTTGCTTTGTTTCTTGCTCCGACAGACTGCTTCCGTTATAGAAATGAATATCGGCACCTCTGCCACTGCCTACCGAAGGCTTTACAATATAGCGCTCACATGCCATGCATCTTCTGATTGCTTCTTCTTCATCAATCAGATTCAGCATATCATCATAAAACAGTCCGGATATATTTTTTACCACGGTTTCCGGCCTGCGAACATCGGGAACAAACCATTGATGCAAGCATTTATCCTGCAACGCCTGAGAAAAAAGGATATGATTATAATGAGGAACAACACGACTGAACCAAATGTCATCCGGAATGAACCGAGGATCTACAGACTCTCTTTTTTCACAATAAATGCGAAACCAGTGCTTTTTCGGCCGCACGCCGAATTTTTTCCAATAGGGCACAACTTTTTTGCGAAAATCCCTGTCAAAGCCTTCTTTCATCGGGATTTTTTTAGCTCTTTTTTTCCCGTCCCGATTGGCTTGAAGAGCCACCAATTTAACATCTATCGTTGTATAAAGCTTGTCATACAACGGACGAAGCTTACTACTCATACTTAATCTCCTCTTTTTTCACTTGCAAAATCTGTTTATTATTGCCGCATATTACTCCAATTCTACGACAATATTCGACAAAACCTCTTCCATCAAAGACTCACATTCTTCCATGCTGTCGCCTGTCACAACAACCTGTCCGATGCAGTTCTTGGAATTTTTGAATTGATTCACCAAATCTCCCTTATCCACCCATAATGTAATCTCATAAATATTGGGATTCTCTTGATTTTTGTTTTCTATCTTTTTTACTACGCCCGATTGCATGGAAAACAGCATTTTTGCATAACCGCATTTCCCGGGCTTTGCCGTTGCTTCGAAATACGGCTTCGGATTGATGCCAAGGGCGGCCTCTACAATCATTTTATTGATATCTATATTATAATAAATGGATGTCAACTGCGACAGGCAATTTGCTCCGATACGGCCGGTGAGCTCGATGACAAAAATTTCACCATCTCGCATCAGTAAATCAACGTTTACTGCACAATTATCCAATTTGATTGCTTTGATTGCACGTGTGACTTGTTCTTCGATCCGTGCCGTTGTTTCCTCGTTGAAATTCATAGGCACATAGTGACCTACCGGCACATTTGTTCCGCTTCGGAAAGTAATATCTCCCGCCGGCATAATAAACAGAATTTCACCGCCATAAACGAAGGCCTGTGCGCCAAATTCATAACCCACGATAAACTCTTCGACAATGCAATAATCTTCCTTGGTCTCGTTCATCGTGTCGGACAACATTGCATCAAAATCCTTCGGATCTTCTACAATATTAATGCCACGGCTTCCCTGCAAATCCACAGCTTTTATGATTAAAGGAAATGACAGTGTTTTCTTCGCCATGTCCGCATCTTCAGCCGTGCGAACCACCATATACTTTGCGGTAGACACACCATTTTCCATAAACATTTGCTTCATCAACAGCTTGTTTGCAGAAATCTTTGCCGTTTCCGCACTGAGCCCGACCAATCCGTTGTCTTCACAGGCTCTTCCAAGCGCAGGAATCCCCGTATCCAAGCAGGCTGTTACCACTGCGTCAATTTGATGATCTCGCACACAGTTCGACACAGCCTTCGGATCCGAAATATCAATATAAAAGACTTCGTCTGCCAAAGCAAGTCCTATAAAATTACCGGGAATACTTGCCACAATGGCATAATGCCCCAGTTCTTTTACTTTTTTTATTATATCTACCTGACCTCTGGCTCCGCCTAAAATCAAAATGCGTTTTTTCATACAAAAACCTTCTTTTAGGATGTTTTTTTTAATTATACTATAGTTATATAAAAAAATCAAGCTTTTTTATTTTTTTCCATGCATATTGTCATTAACATGGGAAACACAATTGCGCCAAGCACACCTCTGTTCATTCCGTTATGTATGCCAAGTCCCACCAGCATCGGGCCGAGCACACTTCCCATGTCTCCGGCAAACGCCAAAAGAGCAAACATTGTTGTTCCGCCGTTTCTCACGCGGATTGTCGCCATGGAAAATGTTCCCGGCCAAAAGGCTCCGACAGACAATCCGCACAGAGCACAGCCCACAAGCCCCCAAAGAGGATTTTCAGTCAATCCAATCAGCAAATAACTCACCACACACAAAATCGCACTGATTTTGAGTATTCTCTGTCCGCTCCATTTAGAGTAAAGAATTCTTGCCACGCCCATCAATGCCGAAAAACCGCACACACCCCACAGATCACCCATGGTTTTGGAAACATTCAGGCGCATTTCCGCATAAGCCGATGCCCACTGCGCGACTGCCTGTTCACTTGCACCGGCACACAACATCATAAGAAGCATCAGGATAAAGTTTTTTTGACAAAAAAGTTCTTTATAATTCGGAACATCCGCGCCTGTTTCCACAACAGGATACAGTGGTACATGCAGAAACAAAAACATATTGCCCAAAGGCAGAAGTCCGAAAAGAAAAGCCAAAAACCGCCAATGTCCGATGCCAACAAAAAAGAAAAATGCCGTACTCACAAGCACCGTCAGCATAACGCCCCAGCTATAACAGGAATGCATCAAGCTCATGATTTTTTCTTTATTTTTCGTCGGACACCCCTGTGCCACGGCATTAATCAGTGCCTCTAAAAGTCCACCGCCCATGGCATACAACGAAATAGAAATCAAAAGTCCTGTAAGCGGTGGCATAACTTCCGGTAGGATCGCCATCAAAAAGAACCCCATTGCACACAGCACTTGCCCCAATACCAGACTTTTTCTATACCCAAGGTATAGAGTATAGTGAGATGCCAATAAATCCGTGAGCAGTTGCACGCCGAAATTAGCAACGATTAAATACGTAATCTGATGCATGGAAATCCCGTATATTTCATGAAAAGTCAAAAACAACAGTGGCGCAAAGCTGACAATGACTGCATGGATCACATAGCTTATAAAGCACGCCGCTATTGTATGTTTATATGTATATTTCATAGAAAATGCACACTCCTTTTTAAGGAAAATCCAATAATAAACCGATGCAGGTGTCCCCACATCGGTATATTGTTTATTTCCCTGCTACTGCCATAGTATGCATTTTCTGTATCTTGGGTCACAAGCC
>JAFPCL010000039.1 GCA_017390225.1 Clostridia bacterium | reverse complement strand
GTGTTCGGATACGGCGAAATTCGCACGCCCGTACTCGAAGACACGGATTTGTTTCAACGTGGGGTAGGGGACACCACCGACGTGGTGCAAAAAGAGATGTACACCTTTATGGACAAGGGTGACCGTTGCGTTTCCCTGCGCCCGGAGGGCACAGCTTCGGCGGCAAGAGCTTATCTGCAGCACAACGAGTATGCCAAGCCCCAGCCCATTAAGTATTTCTACGATATTGCTTGCTATCGCTATGAAGCCCCCCAATCGGGCAGACTCAGAGAGTTCCACCAGTTCGGCGTGGAAGCTTTTGGCGGCAAGAATCCTACCGTGGATGCAGAGGTCATTGCCATTGCATCGACCTTCTTCCAAAGAGTAGGACTTCATAATGTTTCCCTGAAATTAAATACCATCGGTTGCCCCACATGCCGCAAGGCATACAACGAGCTTTTAACCCAAAAGCTCACCGAGCATAAAGAAGAGCTGTGCGAAACCTGTCGGGATCGCTTGACACGTAATCCCATGCGTATTTTAGACTGCAAATCTCCGATTTGCGCTGAAATCGCAAGCAAAATGCCGATGCTGATTGACTATGTTTGCGATGAATGTAAAGACCACTTTGAAAAAGTGAAGCAGCTGCTTTCGGGCATGGGCATTGCCTTCGAAATTGATCCCATGATTGTGCGCGGGCTGGACTACTACACCAAAACCGTATTTGAATTTAAAGCCGAAGGCCTGGGCTCACAAAGCACCGTTTGCGGCGGTGGTCGCTATGACGGCTTGGTGGAGATTATCGGCGGCGATCCGTCTCCGGGCTGTGGCTTCGGTCTTGGCAAAGAAAGACTTTTAATGGCACTGAAGGCACAAAACGCCAATCTTCCCGAAGCAAAAATGCCCGATATCTATATCGGCAGTATGGGAGAACAAGGCGCCGATGCGGCGGCAATTTTGTGCCACAAACTGCGCACCCGCGGTGTGTGGGCGGAATGTGACCTCGTGGGACGCTCCGTCAAAGCACAGATGAAATATGCCAACAAAGTGGGCGCAAAAAAATCCATCATTCTGGGTGATTCGGAAATTGAAGCCAATGAAGCTGTTTTAAAAGATATGGCAGGCGGCGAAAACGTCACTGTTTCTTTAGATGATATCGATACACTTGTAACAACCGTGAAAGGAAGATAAAAATGGAAAATATTCAAGGCATGAAAAGAACCTGCCGCTGTGCAGAATTAACGGAAGCTCAAATCGGTCAAGAAGTTGTCGTGATGGGCTGGGTGCAAAAGGTGAGAAACCTGGGCGCACTGGTATTTATTGATCTTCGTGACAGAAGCGGCATTGTCCAGCTGATGATTGACGATCAGAATAAGGAGCTTTCCGAGAAGGCTTCCTCCGTCCATATGGAATTTGTTCTGGCTGTGCGCGGCACGGTGCAAAAGCGCGGCGGTGCGGAAAACACGGCGCTGAAGACCGGTACGATTGAAATTTTGGTTTCCGAACTGCGTATTCTCAACACTTCGGATGTTACCCCCTTTGTTGTGGAAGAAGATATTAAGGCAAAAGACGAGCTTCGTCTGCGCTACCGTTATCTCGACCTGCGCCGCAAGGCCATGCAAGAGCCGATGATTCTGCGCCATAAGGTCTGCAAAATTGCCCGTGACTATTTCGATGAAAACGGTTTCCTCGAAATCGAAACCCCCATTCTCGTTAAATCCACCCCCGAAGGTGCGCGTGACTATATTGTTCCCAGCCGTATGCGCGCCGGCGGCTTCTATGCGTTGCCGCAATCTCCTCAGCTTTACAAGCAGCTTCTGATGGTTGCCGGCATGGATCGCTACATGCAGATTGCCCGTTGCTTCCGTGACGAAGACCTGCGTGCCGACCGTCAGCCGGAATTTACCCAGATTGACCTAGAAATGTCTTTCGTGGAAGAAGATGATGTTATGACCGTCAACGAAGGCTTCTTAAAGCGCGTCTTTAAAGAAGCTTTGGGACTGGATATCGTCACCCCCTTCCCCCGTATGACCTGGCGTGAAGCCATGGACCGCTATGGTAGCGACAAGCCCGATACTCGTTTTGGCTACGAAATCAAAAATCTGTCCGACTTGGTGGGTGCTTGCGGCTTCAGTGTGTTCTCCGGTGCAGTGGCAGACGGCGGCTCTGTCCGCGCTATCTGTGTGAAAAACACCTTCGGCAGAAAAGGCATCGATGCCTTGGGCGAATTTGTAAAAACTTACCGTGCCAAGGGTTTGGCTTGGATTAATCTCACCGAAGAAGGCGTGAAATCTCCCATTGCCAAATTCTTCTCCGAAGAAGAAATTCAGGCGATTATCGACCGCATGGAAGCACAGACAGGTGATATCATCCTGATTGTTGCCGATAAAGATAAAGTGGTGTTTGACTCTTTGGGCGCACTTCGTCTGGAAGTTGCCAAGAAACAGGATATTCTCGATAAACAGCAGTTTAATTTCCTGTGGGTCACGGAATTCCCGCAGTTTGAATGGTCCGAAGAAGAGGGCAGATTCATGGCGATGCATCACCCCTTCACCATGCCCTTTGATGAAGATATCGATAAGCTGGAGAGCGATCCCGGCGCCGTGCGTGCCAAGGCATACGACATCGTGCTCAACGGTGTGGAGCTGGGCGGCGGTAGCTTGCGTATTTACGATAGAGAGCTTCAGCAAAAAATGTTTAGAGCACTGGGCTTCTCCGACGAGGATGCGCAGGAGCGCTTCGACTTCCTCTTGGAAGCCTTCCGCTACGGCACACCGCCCCACGGCGGCATGGCATACGGCTTAGACCGCTTGATCATGCTTCTGTCCGGCAGAGATTCCATTCGTGACGTTATCGCCTTCCCGAAGGTGCAGAACGCATCCGAGCTGATGAGCGGCGCCCCCGGCTTGGTGGAACAAAAGCAGTTGGATGAACTGCATATTGCGCTCATTCCCGAAGAAGAATAAAATTTGTCGCCACTGTGGCGTTAAACGGAGGATTTTCATGGCAGAAAATAAGCGGAGTGTGTTTGCACCGTCTTTGGATGCACAATTGAAAGAACAACGGGATGAAAGTGTTTTGTCCGTGGAGCATGTGACAAAAAAATTCGGCGAAAAGGTTGCCGTGTCCGATGTGTCCTTTCAGATTAAAAAAGGCTCAATCGTGGGCTTTTTAGGCCCGAACGGGGCAGGGAAAAG
>JAFPCL010000038.1 GCA_017390225.1 Clostridia bacterium | reverse complement strand
GAATAAGCAGGAGCAATATAAGGCAAGAGAGAAGGGGATGTAAAGACCTCTTTTTTTTTGCCTTTTTTTTCACAGGGATCGGCATGGAGGGCGGCACAGACATATCTTTTTTTGAAACGTAGGGTCTTTTTTCACTGCGCTGAAAAGCGGAACAAATATCGTGAACGGTTACGGCATCGGGCAAGAGAACTCTTGCCATTCGATTGGCCGCCGTGGTATAGAAGCTTTTCCCTGAGAAAAAACGACGTGGTGTGTCTTCACCCGTGAGATGACCGCCAAACAGCATGCCGCAGAAATCTGCATATTCTGCACAAAAATCAAGATCGTGTGACACCATGATAACGGTGATACCGCGTCTTTTCAGTTCCGTTAAAATTCCTGCCAGTATTTCTTTCAGATGGGTATCCAGCCCTTGGGTGGGCTCGTCCAGCAGAAGAATATCGGGATCGGAAAGAAGCACCTTACATAGCCCCACGCGCTCCTGTTCGCCGCCGGATAAGTCGTAGGGGTGCCTGTCCTTTACATGTGATATTTCACAAAGCTCCATAAGGGTATGGATTCTTTCTTTGTCTTCCGTCATTTCCGAAAGGTCGGAAATGACGGTTTTTTGCGTGAATAAAACACATGGATTTTGCGGTAGCATACCAACACGTCCGTTGATTTTGACAGAACCGCGATAAGGCGCAATCAAAGACGCCATGAGAGAAAGCGTTGTGCTTTTTCCGGTGCCGTTGCCGCCGACCAAAGCATAGATAGAGCCTTGGGGAATGGTCAAAGTAAGTCCGCGCAGAACATCGGCTGTATCTTTTTGATAACGAAACCATGCATCGTAAATCACAACGGCAGGCGGCATTGATATGGGTGTTTCTTCAGGAAAAGATGTACTTTTGATATGCTCCTTCAAAGAATCAAGCCAAGCTTTCCCATCACGCACCGTAACGGGACACGGCTCTGTGTTGGGGATGCTGTGATACACACGCATGGGGGTGGGGAGGGATAAAACCATATCATTTGCTTTGGCATGTAAATGATATCCGACTTCGATTGGACTGCCGTTTGCAATCAATTTTCCGTCTTCCAACACCAAAACACGATCGGCTAAAGGAAAGGTTTCCTCCAGATGATGCTCCGATAAAATGACCGTTGTGCCAAGTTCTCGATTGATTTTACAAAGCATCTGCAAAAAGTTTTGTGCGGCGATCGGATCGAGCTGTGCCAAGGGTTCATCCAAAAGTAATACTTGTGGTTTCATGACCATGCAGGCGGCAAGATTCAAAAGTTGTTTTTGTCCGCCGGACAGGTCGCTTGTTTTTTGATAAAACAGCTGTTGCATCCCAAAAAAAGAGGCGGTTTCTGCGACACGCATGCGGATTTCTTCGGTCTTGACGGATAAACTTTCAAGACCGAATGCCAGCTCGTGCCATACCGTGTCCGTGACAATTTGTGTATCGGGCGCTTGAAAAACAAAGCCGATGCTTGAAGCCTGTTCATTGGACGAAAGGTCATCCAATGATTTTCCCCCAAAAAGAATGTCACCATTTTTATTGCCATGAGGAGAAATCAGGGGTTTTAACAAACGCAAGAGTGTTGTTTTTCCACATCCGGATTTTCCGCACAAAACAACAAATTCACCGTTGTTCACATGAAAGGTAATGTCCGTCAGGGCGTTTGCGTCCTCTCCCGGGTAGCAAAAATTTAAATTTTTGATCGTGAAACAGTCCATCGATGTTCCTCCCAACATGAAAGAATAACAGGCAATAAAAAAAGCAGTGTCTCAG